>JASGMB010000033.1 GCA_030156665.1 Clostridiales bacterium | reverse complement strand
AAAATCAATATTTTAAAGGATTAAGAGTTATCGTTTGTGTGCATCTTGAGGCAAAAACTGCATATTTAGCAAAGGTATTAGCTGCAGGAGGTGCAGAAGTTTCTGTAACTGGAAGCAACCCGCTTTCTACGCAGGATGATGTAGCAGCAGCACTTGTTGCAGACGGATTACACGTATACGCTTGGTACGGTGCAACTGAGGAAGAATACTTCCAGCATTTAAATGATGCATTGGATATCAAGCCAAACATCGTCATTGATGACGGAGGCGATCTGGTACATCTTCTACATGGTGAAAGGCAGGATCTGCTGCCTGAGGTATTTGGCGGTTGTGAAGAAACTACTACAGGTGTGATTCGGTTAAGGGCTCGGGAGAAGGAAGGTCTATTAAAATTTCCTATGGTTTCTGTAAATGATGCATACTGCAAATATTTATTTGATAATAGATATGGTACAGGACAGTCAGTATGGGATGGAATCAATAGAACCACAAATCTCATTGTAAGTGGCAAAAATGTGGTTGTAATCGGGTATGGATGGTGCGGAAAAGGCGTTGCAATGAGAGCAAAAGGTCTGGGCGCAAATGTTATCGTATGTGAAGTGGATCCAATTAAGGCGATTGAAGCCGTAATGGATGGCTACAGCGTAATGCCGATGCAGGAAGCTGCTAAAATAGGAGATTATTTTATTACTGTTACCGGTTGTACCAGAGTAATATATGATGAGCATTATAAGGTGATGAAAGATGGTGCTATTCTTGCAAATGCCGGCCATTTTGATGTTGAAATATGTATTCCTGAACTAGAAGCAATGGCTGTTGAGAAAAAGGAAATGAGAAAAAATATTATGGGTTATAAAATGCCGGATGGCAGATGGATTCATCTTCTTGCGGAAGGAAGATTAGTGAATTTAGCTGCCGGTGATGGACATCCGGCTGAAATTATGGATATGAGTTTTGCATTGCAGGCATTATCAGCTAAACATATATCCCAGAATTATAAAAATATGGAGAATAAAGTATATAAAGTTCCAAACGAGATAGATGAATATGTTGCACAATTAAAGTTGAAGAGCATGGGAATTGGTATAGATTCTCTCAATGAAGTACAGAGGAAATATCTTTCGAGCTGGGGAGAGTAAGTAGAAATCAAAAGCTTTTGGCAGTAAATTTATGAGCAGTGAACTGTAAACTAAATAGCATTCTGCATTCAATGTGGAGGGAAATATGAATACGTTAATAAAAAATGCAACCATTGTGACAATGGATGAAGATAATAAAGTTATCCAAAATGGTTATATCACCATTGTAGATGATAAGATCACTTATGTAGGAAAAAGTTTACCGGAAGATTTCTTGCCGCGAGTGATTATTGATGGTAAGCATAAAGCTGTATTGCCGGGATTGGTAAATGCACATACCCATACACCTATGGTTTTATTACGAAGTTATGCCGATGATTTGCCTTTACAGGAATGGCTTTTTGATAAAATATTTCCGATAGAAGACCAATTTACGGCAGAAGATGTATATTGGGCTTCTATGCTTGCTGTAATGGAAATGCTAAAATCAGGCACTACTTGTTTTGCAGATATGTACTTTTTTATGGAGGAGATAGCAAAAGTAGTAAGCAAAACAGGTATTCGTGCCAATTTGTCTAGGGGATTACAATGCTTCGACACTGATTTTGATCCGAAGCAGGATAGACGACTGTTGGAAAACGAACAGCTTTTCAAAGATTGGGATGGAGAAGGCAATGGAAGAATTAAGATTGCGTTAGGTCCGCATTCAGTATACACTTGTGTACCGGGTTATATAGAAGCTACAGTTGAATTGGCACAAAGATTAGGGGCAGGAATTCATATACATATATCTGAAACATTAAAAGAAAATCAAGAATGTTTGAATAAATATGGGAAAACGCCCATTCGTCATTTGTATGACCTTGGCGTATTTAATATGCATACCATTGGAGCCCATTGTGTTCATCTATCAGATGAGGATATGGATATCCTTAAAGAGAATAACGTCAATGTGGTATACAACCCGACAAGTAATCTTAAACTTGCAAGCGGAATTACTCCGGTTAAACGTATGATGGATAAAGGGATAAATATTGCCCTTGGTACTGATGGTGCATCAAGTAATAATAATCTCAATATGTTTGAAGAAATGCATTTAGCCGCACTTATTAGTAAAGGCGTAGAAGGAGAACCTACACTTATTAGAGCTTACGATGCATTAAAAATGGCTACTATAAATGGTGCAAAAGCATTAGGTATAGACCATGAGGTTGGTGTAATAAAGCCTGGAATGAAAGCAGATTTGGCCATTGTAAACTTGAATAAGCCTCATTTTTATCCAATGCATAATGTAATGGCAAATTTGACTTATTCAGCACAAGCTGCAGATATAGAAACAGTATTAGTAGACGGCAAAATACTAATGGAAAAAGGTGAGTTTAAAACCATTGATGCTGAAGAAGTTATATATAATATAAAGAAAATCAGCGAAAGAATCTTTTAATAAAGGATGGAGATTTTTATGGATTTTCAAGAGATAACAATCGAAAGTGAAAAAATTTTTTCCGGGAAAATACTTAATTTAAGAGTGGATACAGTTAAACTTCCAAATGGAAACACTTCTAAACGGGAAGTGGTGGAACATCTGGGAGCAGTGGGTGTTATACCCATTACCGAAGATAGAAAAGTAATCATGGTAAGACAATTTCGTAAACCTGTAGAAGAAATATGTCTGGAGATTCCCGCAGGAAAACTAAATGCCGGAGAAGACCCATATCTATGTGGTGTTAGAGAACTTGAAGAAGAGACGGGCTACAAAGCTAGTAAAATGCAATCTCTGGGAAGTTTTTATACAACGCCGGGTTTTTCAAATGAAATTTTGCATCTTTATATGGCGACAGGACTTTCTAAAGGAGAAGTTAAATTGGATGAAGATGAATTTGTGGAAATGCAAACCATTCCACTTGAACAATTATTTGAAATGGTAATGAAAGGTGAAATAAAAGATGCCAAAAGTATTATCGCAATTTTAAAAGCCTATCAATTATTAAAATAGCTCAAAGAGATATGTTTTAATAAGAAAAGAGGAACAGATTATGAAATTTAAATTAATCTGCTGTGAGGTGTTTCTGAGGAGTGCTTGTCTTGCAATTGCAAGTACTCCTCATAGAGTTGATCCTGAATTTACCCGGTTAGGTGCGCATGAAAATTCAGATTCTTTGCGCAAACTGATTCAAAATAAAATTAATGCGGTAGAAGAAAACGGGGGCTATGATGCCATACTTCTGGGATATGGTTTGTGTGGCAATGGCACAGCAGAACTTAAAGCACAATCTATTCCATTGGTTATACCAAGGGCTCATGATTGCTGTACAATTTTCCTTGGCTCTCGGGAAAAATTTCTAGAGCATTTCAAGGATAAATTGAGCTCGGAATGGAGTGCAGCAGGATATATGGAAAGATCGGATTCGTATTTGAGAGAAACCGACACTGGAAAATTGTTAGGACGAGATAAAACTTATGAAGATTTTGTAAATCTGTATGGGGAAGAAAATGCACGGTATATATGGGAAACTTTATATCCCTCATCTACCAGCAAAGAACTGATCTATATAGAAATTCCTGAAACCGCTCATCTCGGCTATTTGAATAAAATAAAATTATTAGCCCAGCAGCAGGGAAAAGAGGTTCGTATCATTGAGGGGGATATGAAGCTAATTCGGGGACTGATTCAAGGAGATTGGAATGAAGCGGACTATCTTATTGTACCTCCGGGAAAAGTGATAAAAGCTGTATATGACCATGAAAAAATCATTACAGTTTAGGATAGTTTACAGTTCACATCTGAATATTATGGTAATCAATATAAAGCAAAATTTGAGTTTGTGAGCTGTGAACTGTAAACCGAATTTTTATTGATCTACTTGATGATGAGACACTGTCTGGCTATACAGTTGTTGTGATACATCTTGTGTACTATATACACCGGCATGCATCTCATAATGTTTAACTGCTTGAACAAATCTTTCATCATTGGCTCTGGTGAAAACGGCAAATATAATATCATCAATATAATCATCAAAATATGTTGTAATAAGATAATTTTTCACCCGCAGGTCTGTCAGTCCTCTGAAATAGTTTCTTGCGGGGGTGAGTCCAACATCGATCAGGACACTAAAATCGTCGGTCACAATATCATAGTTGCTGTTAGTGTGTAAAATATTCATGTCTCCTACAGAGACGCTGTGGTCGGTATCAATTCCCATTCTTTTTAGTTCATCTTGTATAATGGTCCTGCACAAGAAGTGTTGATCGGTTTCAAAATTTATTTTTTTATACCTTTCTAAATAATATTCTTCATTGATATCTAAAGCTGTTCTTTTTAAAATCGCTTGTGTAAGTAATAATGTCTCATCAGCAACTAGTTTTTTAAGAAAATTCACATCCTTTTCTCCTCCGCTGTTTGCTTTTGAATTATCCAGTATGTGTTCCAGTGTTACACTGATGTTTTTTACCTCCAGTTTGCTCAAAAGTTTGCTGTTTTGCAATTTCATCACCTCATAAAATAGTATAACCAGATCTGCTATTAATAAAAATAAACGCTAAAAATGTACCATTTAAAAATTAAAAAGGAACGTAGGAAACATTACCGTCATAATATGATTGGAGGAGGTGTTTTTTATGTTTTGCTATTCAGTGGTGACAAATATTCAATGTGTACTTAGAGAATTAGACATGTGGTCAGAAATTTCAAAAGAGCATCCGATATTTATAAAAACAGTAGCAAAATTAACTAATAAAAATTTGGCAAAAGAAATCACAGACAGGCTAGATAAAGTAAATGAAAATTTTAGTAACTTGCAGAAGCATGTAAAAACACTTAGCGAGAGATTGGGGTATGGTGGCACGGGGTGGATGAATTATACCTTAATGAGTCAAGTAAGCAGATTGATAGAGATGTTTTTAAAGTACGATGTTGATTTTTTAAATGTATTAAAGCAAGTCAAAACTTACGGAAAAGACGACAAGGTATGGCAGACATTGATTGAACATATCACAGAAGAAGAGGAATATATGTATAGATTATTTACTACATTAAGAAGTCAATTATATATGGGTTATTGATAGTTAAAGCAAACAGTAGAAAGCGTGGATAGGAAGGATGCACTATTTTTAGGTATGAAATCATACCTAATTTTTTTGTACATGTAGAAAGCCTTTCAGGGGTATAACGAATTAATACAAAAGGTACTGATGACGGATTCTCATATACTATAGCCGATGATATAATGAAACCAGAAAAAAGATTAATTAAAAAGGTGCTTGAGATATGTTCATACAGATTAATAAAATTATAAAAAACAAAAAGAGGCAAGCTACAGTAGAATATCTGTTAATCCTTGTATCAATTGCGATAGTAGTAATTATAGGATTAAACAACATAGCTGGAGAACTGGTAAATTTTTTCAATGATTTCATTACCAAAATTTCATTCGGATAATGAATACATCACAATATTTTATCAAGGTGGAGAAGTAAAAACACTAACGGCTCAGGGGAAAATATCCGGTTGGATTATTGCGATTATTCTTCCTGCTTTAGGAATGGTTCTAGCAGTGATGAACCCTAAACATATTGGACTGCTTTTTAGCAGTAAATTGGGACTTGGAATGATAGGAACATCTATCATTATGGAACTGGTATGAATTTATTTTATTATTATATTATACTTACTATTATTGTTGTGATAGTAGCTAAAAGGACCACATATCGTAATTTTAGCCTAATACTAACATCAAATGGATTGTTCTGGTAAATACTTGCAAGAACTAGACTGGCACCAGAAAAAGGACAAAGTAATGTATATGCATAATACCCAAAGGATAACGTAATGGTTGGGAGAAAAAGGTATTTATTAAAAACAAAATAATATAGCTCAACTTATAAATTTTTTCAGTTTGATTAATACTAGATATAAAATGCCATTACAAGACTAATAGTCTTGTAATGGCATTTTATATCTAACCTACATATTTAATTAAAGTTTTACGAACGGCACCTTCGCCAGAAATTAATTCTAAGAACAAGTTTTCAACTTTTTCTCCTAATCCTACTTCATACAAATCTACTCCGAAAAGTAATGGATTACTTAAGATGGGTTTTAATTGTCCTTGATAACTTGAAGGATCTCCAAATTTTACGTCTTTTAAAGCAGATGTTAATTGTGGAAGCATTGGATCGCTGCTTAACTCCATTGGATTTCCCTTATCATCAATACCGAGGAGATATCGACACCAACCTGCTAAAACCAGTGGAATATAAATTAAATCCGCAGGATTTAAATCTTCTCTTTCCATATAAGATTTAATTGTTTCACCAAAACGAATAGCAATTTTTTGAGATGTATCTGTTGCAATTCGTTGAGGAGAATCGGGAATAAATGGATTTGGAAGTCTGTTATTGATTACATCTTTAATAAAATTCAAAGGATCTAAAATTTTAGGATTTACAACAACAGGCATTCCTTCTTCGTAACCGATTTTTTCAACTAATTTTTTTAATTGTGTATCCTTCATTTCAGAAGCTATAGATGTATAGCCTAAAAGACATCCATAAACTGCTAAAGCTGTATGAAGAGGATTTAAACACGTTGTGACCTTCATACGTTCTGTATTATTAACGGTTTCTCGATCAGTAAAATAAACTCCGGCCAGTTCTAATGGAGGACGACCATTTGGAAATTTATCTTCAATCACTAAATATTCTGTTTCCTCTGCATTTACAAAAGGAGCAATGAATGTATTTTTAGAGGTAATAATAGGTGCCATATTTTCAATACCCTGTTCTTCTAGATGTTTTTGGACTAATTCTGAAGGACGGGGAGTGATTTTATCAATCATTGACCAAGGAAAGGAAACCATGGACTCATTTTCCAAATAAGAAATAAAATCTTTATCTACAAACCCTCTCTTTTCCCATTCCTTGGAAATGGTAAGGATTGATGCTCTTAATTTATCTCCATTGTGAGAACAATTATCCATACTTACTAAAGCGATTGGAGCTTTAGTTGATAAATATCTTTCATATACGAGGGAAGCCACAATGCTCATAGTATGTTTTGCATGTTTAGGTCCATTTATTATATCCTCATGAACTACAGGGAAAAAATCACCATCTATATTGGCTAGGGCATAACCTTTTTCAGTAATCGTAAAGCTAGCCATTTGCAATTTAGGATTGGTAAAAATTTCTTTTAAACGGTTCATAGAGATATTATCACTGCTATTTGCTTTAATAGCTTCTGTTACTGAAGCAACAATACTTTTTTCAAAAACCCCATTAGGTTTCATAAGTACAAGTATAGTGAGATTATCGTAGGCAGTATAAATTTTATCGATAATATCATAGTCAAACGTATCTACAGCTATAATTCCTGTATCAGCTTTACCAGAAGCAAGTAAATTATGCTGTAGTTTAGCGATAAAACCTCTAAAAATATTACCTGCACCAAAATGTACCCAAGTAGGATTATCTCTGGTAGCAGAATTTAATGCTTCAATGTTAAAAGTAGGAAGTTTCACATTAGCTAGTTCCCATGCAACTTTTTCATTTTTTAAACTTTGGATAGATAGCTTCATATTATTTTCCTTCCTTCATTTTAGTAATAGCTTCCCAAAGACCTAAAATATAGTTAGCACCAATTGCTCTGTCGTATAAACCGTAACCAGGTCTTGCTTGTTCTCCCCATATCATTCTTCCATGATCCGGTCTAATATACCCATCAAAACCATTATCATGAAATGCTTTCACAATTTTAAATAAATCTAAATCACCGCATTCACTTAAATGAGCTGTTTCATTAAAATCTTTTTCTGATATATGTTTTATATTACGAATATGGGCAAAATGAATTCTTCCTTGAGCTGAAAACTCACGGCAGATAGCAGGAATATCGTTTTTCAAATTTGCCCCGAGAGAACCAGTACATAAAGTTAAACCATTATACGGACTGTCATTTAAAGATAAAAATTTTCTAATATTTTCTGCATTAGATATCACTTTTGGCAGCCCATAAAGTGGCCATGGTGGATCATCCGGGTGGATAGCCATTTTGATATCATATTTTTCTGCATATGGAATTACAGCATCCAAAAAGTATTTCATATTTTTCCAGTATTGTTCAGTAGAGATTGATTGATAAAATTCAATGTCTTTCTGCATAACACTGAGCCGTTCAGGTTCCCAACCGGGAAGCGCATATCCTAGAGACTGGCTTTTCATTACGTCAGCCATATTATTGGGATTCATTTGTAAAACTTTTTCATGACGGTATGCCATTGCATAAGAGCCATCTTCTAATTGAAAGGATAAGTCGCTTCGAGCCCAGTCAAGAACTGGCATAAAATTATAACATAAGCATTTGATTCCGATTTTTGATAAGTTCTCGAGAGTCTTGATATAATTACTAATATATATATCTCTAGTTGGTAATCCTTTTTTAATATCTTCGTGGATGTTAACACTCTCAATTACTTCTACTTCTAAACCAGCATCATTAATTTCTTTTTTCATGGTTTCTAGACGATCTAAGGGCCAAACTTCCCCAACGGGAATATCGATTAAACAAGCAGCTACGCCGGATACGCCAGGTATTTGCCTGATTTGTTCTAATGTGACACTATCATTTCCACCTGGAAACCAACGTAATATCATCTTCATAGAAATTTCCTCCAAACGAGATTTAATTTACCATATTAGCTAGCATACTAATATATTAGCATACAATTATCTACAAGTCAATATTGCTACTATAATCATATTAATAGAAGTCAATTGTTAAATTTGCACATAAAAATGATTAAATAATTATAAAAAACAAACAAATATAATAAATATACTAATATACTAGTTGACATACAAATTATGCAATGATATTCTGAAATTGTAAAATTCATATTAGCTAGCATAACTAATAACATCAAAATTTAAAATGCAAAGGAGAGAAAACAGGCTTATGAAAAAAATTATATCAATTTTATTAGTAACACTAATGTTAATTACATTGTTTGCAGGTTGTAATTCGAATTCTTCAACTGGTGAAAGTTCCAAAGATAAGGTGTATACTCTTAAAATGTCTACCCAGTTAAATGATGGAAGTCCTTTTGTTGAAGGTTTTAAAGCATGGGCTGAAGCGGTAAAGGAAAGAACAAATGGTAAGTTAATTATTGAAGTTTATCCTAGTGCAGCATTAGGTAGTGATGAAGATGTTATTGAACAAGCGCTAGAAGGTGTTAACGTTGCTGTTTTGACTGATGGTGGCCGTATGGCTAACTATGTACCGGATATGGGTATCATTAACACAGCTTACATTGCTGATAATTATGAAGAAATGGTTAAAATTACAGAATCAGATACTTTTGCTGGTTGGGTTAAAGAATTATCTTCTGAGCATGGTATTGAAGTTTTGAATTTTGCTTGGTATGATGGACCACGTCATTTTTTAACAAATAAGCCTATTCATTCACCAGATGATTTAAAGGATACGTTAATTAGAACTCCCGGTGCTGATGTTTGGTCTAAATCAATTGCAGCTTTAGGAGCAACCCCTGTAGCTCTGGGTTGGAATGATGTATATAATGGAGTGCAAACAAAAGTGATTGATGGTGCAGAGGGGCAAACATCTGCTTCTTATCCTGCTAGACTTTATGAAGTTTTGAAATATATGAGTAAAACAGGTCATATTCAACTTATGAATGGTATCATTGTTGGGGAGAAGTGGCTCAGTACAATTCCTGAAGAATATCAAACAATTTTAAAAGAAGAATGTGCAAAGGCTGCTGCAGATGCATCAAAGGTTGTTATGGAAAAAGCAGAAGAATATGAAGCGGAAATGGCTAAAAACGGCATGACTATTATAGAAGCTGATGAAATTGATATAGAAGCGTTCAAAAAAGCAGCAGAAAAGGCTTATGAAGATCTTGGTTATGTTGAATTAAGACAACAAATTTATAGCGAGATTGGTAAATAACTATTTTTAAGAGCCTCTGGTAAAATCAAATTTTGTTTGATTTTATCAGAGGCAAACTTTAGATAAAGTTGTAAAGTTGTAAAATTTTATTTTAACGAAATTTATTATTGGGGGGAGCCACATGAGGAAAGCATATTACTACTTTTCTAAAGCAGAAGAATTTGTAGCATGTGCACTACTTCTGGCGGTGGTATCACTGGTATTTATTTCAGCAATATTTAGAACAGCAGGTCGTCCTTTAAACTGGGCAAATGATGTTGCTCAGTTGCTGTTTGCATGGTCTATCTTCTTTGGCGTTAACTTATCAATGCGTGAAAAGAGCTTGATAAAAGTTGATATGCTGCTTCAAAAACTACCTGTTAAAGTTAGAAAGTATTTACAGATTCTATGGCAGATCATTATCATTATTTTTCTAATTTCTCTAATTGCATATGGAATTCCGTTGTGTATCAATAGTATTGATAGACAGTTTTCAAACATGAACTTAAGTTATTCTTGGGCAACTGCCAGTGTTCCTGTAGGGAGTATATTGCTTACAGTTACATCATTAATTAATTTGATTAAGATGTTGAAATCAGATGACGGAACATATGCTGAAGGAGGGAAAGACCTATGCTAACGGTTGTTATCGTGTTTTTTATTTTATTACTTCTTGGTATGCCTGTGGCATTTGCTATAGGAATATCAGGCGCAACATTTTTTATTACAAATGATCTGCCTTATTCTATCGTTGTTCAAAAAGTAATATCGAGTACTCAGTCATTTACACTATTAGCAATTCCATTATTTGTATTTGCAGGTAATTTAATGAATAAAACGGGTATTACAGCACGAATGATTAAATTATCCAATGTTTTGGTTGGACATATGTACGGACATATTGGCCAAGTCAGCGTTGTTCTGAGTACTTTAATGGGTGGAGTATCCGGTAGTGCAAATGCTGATGCAGCTATGGAATCTAGAATTCTAGGTCCTGATATGATAAAAAGAGGGTATTCGAAAGGCTGGGGTGCAGCTATTAATGGCTTGTCATCTCTAATTACAGCTACAATACCTCCAAGTATGGGGCTGATCATTTATGGTTCGGTTGGTGAGGTTTCCATTGGACGGTTGTTTATTGCAGGGATTGTACCCGGTATTATCATGATGATTGCTTTAATGATTACAGTAAACATCACTGCAAAGAAGAGAAGTTATAAGCCTAAGAGAGTACAGCGTGCTTCTTTTAAAGAGGTAGTAAAAGCTTTTGCTGATTGTATTTGGGCACTATTATTTCCTGTTATCTTAATTGCAGGAATTCGATTTGGTTTAATGACTCCATCAGAAGCAGGGGCATTTGCGGCATTTTATGCAATTTTTGTAGGTGCATTCATACACAAAGAACTTACATTTGAAACATTTATTCAAACATTGAAGGATAGTGTAAGAGATATTGGTGTTATCATGTTAATTGTTGCAATTTCCGGTATCTTTGGATATGGTATTGTTTATGACAGTATTCCGCAAACTCTGGCATCTTTATTGATTGGAATTACTTCAAGTAAAGCTATTATGATTCTTATCATTATTGCTTTTCTGGTTTTTGCTGGGATGTTCGTTGAGACAACGGTTTGTGCATTATTGCTTACGCCTATTTTGCTGCCGATCGTTAAAAATGTTGGTGTTGATCCAGTTCACTTTGGTATTCTTATGATGACTGTTGTAACAGCAGGCATTATGTCGCCGCCAGTGGGTATAGCGTTATATACAGTTTCTGATATTATGGGTTGTAAACCGGAAGAAACGGCAAAAGAAGCAGTACCGTTTTATATTGCAGTATTAGCAGTTGTATTAATTATTGCTTTCTTGCCTGATTTAGTACTATTTTTACCCAATTTAGTATATGGTAGTTAAGTAAATGTAAGATAATTAAGAAGTACATTATATGTCTTTTTTAATTATAATGTGCATTTTAATGTGCAGTAATTTATTGAATTAAATAGTGTAATCTATGAATTTATGTTATAATAGCAATAATATTACTTATAGTATAGAAAGGAAGGTCACGATTATATATCATAATATATTTAATGCATCAAATCATAATACTTCGAATATAGGAGAAAGTATTTATTATATTTTAAGAAAAGGAATTATTGAATTAGAATTAAAACCAGGAGAGCCATTAGTCGTTAAGGATATTGCTAATAAACTGGAAGTAAGTCGTTCTCCAGTTCGTGACAGTATCATTAAGTTGGGAAAAGAAGGGTTAGTTGATATTATTGCTCAAAAAGGTACTTATGTTTCAAAAATAGATTTAGATCGAGTTGAAGAGGAACGATTTATTAGAAGTAGCTTGGAAGAAAAAGCAGTTTTATTATTTATGGAACAATATACTTCTAGCTCAATTATTCGATTAGAAAGTTTGATTGAGATGCAAAAAGCAAGTTTAGATCGGCAAGATTACACCTCTTTTCTGGATTATGATGATGAATTTCATTCAATCTTTTTTTATGTAGCAAACAAACGGATGTCATGGGATTTAATTCATAGTATGTCCGGCCATTATAGAAGATTTAGACTAATTACGTTGTGGGATTTGGAAATTGCAGAGGATATTATTAAACAACATCAGATGATGCTTCAATATATTAAAGAAAAAGATATTGAGATGATAAATAAGTCAGTACAAGAACATGTTATGCGAATTTTATCTCAGAAGACTTATATGGTAGAAAAATATCCTTCGTATTTTCAACAAAAAATGAAAGTAATTTTCTAATTAAAAATTTCAAAAGATAAACTTTGTTTAGTTAAAAAAGCTTTCTTGTGTTAAAATGTCAGAAAAATAAAAAGTTTTTTATCATAAAAGCTATCAGGTAATATATCAAACACCTGATAGCTTTCTGTTTTTTGGGTATAATAATAAAAAATGTGAAGGGAGCGTGATAGTATGCAGAAAGAAAATAAGCATCATAAAGCTAATAGATTGGTTAATGAAAAAAGCCCATACCTATTACAGCATGCTTATAACCCAGTAGATTGGTATCCTTGGGATGAAGAAGCTTTTGCTAAAGCAAAGGCAGAAAATAAGCCCATATTCCTTTCTATTGGGTATTCTTAACTGTGCAAGTTGTCAACATGTCATTGGTGTCATGTTATGGAGAAAGAAAGTTTTGAAGATGCTGAAGTAGCTGAACTATTAAATAAGTATTTTATATCTATTAAAGTAGATAGGGAAGAAAGACCTGATATAGACCATATTTATATGACCTTTTGCCAGGCACTGACTGGGCATGGTGGATGGCCTTTAACCATTATTATGACATCTGACCAAAAGCCTTTTTTTGCAGGAACGTATTTTCCAAAACACGGACGAATGGGAATGTCAGGCTTGATAGAAATATTAAAACGAGTGAGTGAAGCATGGCAAAAAAATAGCAATAACTTAATGCGTTCCGGAGAACAAATTACAGAAAATATCTCACGGCACTTTATGGAATATGAACCAAGCGATATAGTATCTACCGATGTATTGCATAAAGCTTTTAAATGGTTAAAAGATTCTTTTGACCCGGTTTATGGAGGTTTTAGTAGTGCTCCTAAATTTCCTACGCCTCATAATATGTTTTTCTTGCTCCGATATTGGAAAGTAACCGGTGAGCAAAAAGCATTGGATATGGTGGAAAAGACATTGGAGGGAATGTATCGGGGCGGTATTTTTGATCACATAGGCGGAGGGTTTTCAAGATATTCCACTGACAACAAGTGGTTAGTACCTCATTTTGAGAAGATGTTGTATGATAATGCGTTGTTAGCAATAGCGTATTTGGAAACTTATCAGGTTACAAAAAAGAAGATATATGCTGAGGTTGCACGAAAAATTTTCACTTATATTTTACGGGATATGGTATCTCACGAGGGAGGGTTTTACTCTGCTGAAGATGCAGATTCAGAGGGTGTGGAAGGAAAGTTTTATGTATGGTCTCCCGAAGAGATTATAGAGATTCTGGGAGAAAAAGATGGTAAGTTGTTTTGTGACTACTATGGTATTACTGATAAAGGTAATTTTGAAGGAAAGAATATTATTAACCGAATACATGCGAATGAAGATGTCGATGAACAGGAAGAATATATTTCAGTTTTAAGACAAAAGGTGTTTACCCAACGAGCTAAAAGAGTACACCCTTATAAGGACGACAAGATTCTAACATCATGGAATGGTCTGATGATTGCAGCAATGGCAATGGGGGGGCGCATACTTGCCGATGAATTATATACCGAGGCCGCTGCAAAAGCAACAAAGCTTATTTTAAATAAATTAATAAGAGAAGACGGTAGACTACTTGCACGCTATAGGGATGGGGAGTCTGCTTATCCTGCTTATGTAGATGACTATGCTTTTTTGGTATGGGGACTCATTGAACTTTATCAGACTACTTATAAACCATTCTATCTTCAGAAAGCTATGGTTCTGAATAATAAAATGCTAGAATTCTTTTGGGATGAAGAAAAAAATGGATTGTTTATGTACGGAAAGGATAGTCAACAATTAATTGCCCGGCCTAAAGAAGTGTATGACGGAGCACTTCCATCGGGTAATTCGGTTGCAGCTCTAAATTTTCTACGTCTGGCTCGTCTGATAGGAGATCAGAACCTGGAAGTACTGGCAGATAAACAGCTTAAAACATTTGGCGGTTTAATCAAACAAACACCGATTGGTCATACCTATTTTTTGATGGCGGTAATGTTTGCACTCTACCCTACGAAAGAAGTTGTAATTGTCGGAGAAAGAAAAAGAAATGACACTCAGCAAATGATTAAAGTTATTCATAATACATTTTTGCCTCATGTGGTTAGTATTCTCAATACTACTGGTGAAGAATATGAAGCACTAACCAAAATGATTCCTTTTATAAAAGAGCAAAAAGAGGTTGACGATAGAGCAACTGTTTATGTATGTCAAAACTTTGCATGTCAGGCACCTATTTCAGATAAAGAAGAATTTATGAAATTAATCATTACTTCCGATCAATTAGAATCAAAGCATTAGCAAAAGTAACCCGCTAATGCATGCTAAATCTATGATTTTATCAATCATCGGTTAGACTAAATATTAATTTGAATGAATAAAAGAGTTATTTAAACGTTTAGACTTTTAAATTTGTGCGTGACAATAGGAATTATCGACTTTGTTTTAGTCATAGAATATGGTAAAATAAAAATGTTTGACAGTTAGTACTAAAGCGATAAAATGCAACGTATTACACAAAATTTACATCGATATAAGATGGAGATGAATACTGATGATAAAAGTTAAAGGAAATACTTACTATATTCCGGGACCGGTATGTATCGGCGTGTATGTTCAGGGGAAAGAGTGTATGTTAATTGACACGGGACTGGATGAGCGCTCTGCAAAAAAAATATTAAAAGAACTGGAGCAGGAAGGGTTAACACCTACTGTGATTATTAATACTCATTCCCATGCAGACCATTTTGGGGGAAATTTTTTTATTCAGAAGAAAAAAGAAGTCGTAACGTGTACCTCTGCAAAAGAGAGTGTTGGATTACAATACCCCATTTATGAACCTTTTTATCTTTTTTCAGCATCACCTTTGAAAGAGATGCAAAATAAGTTTTTTATGGGTAAACAAAGTAAATTTGATCAAGTATTAAAACCGGGTAGAGAACAAGTCAATCAATTTCAGTTTGAAGTGGTCTCGCTACCTGGGCATAGTATAGATCAGATTGGTGTTGTAACCAATGATAATGTATTATTTTGTGCTGATACGGTTATTAGCAGAGAAATTATTGACAAGTATGATCTTCCATATGTATACGATGTGGGACAACATATGAATAGTCTAAAATATATTAAAGAAAGTAGTTTTGATGCTTATGTTATGGCTCACGGAGGAGCGGTAGAAGACATAACTACTGAAGTAGATATTAATCTAAAGGTGGTTCAGGAAATACAAAGTTATTTGTTAGATGTTTTGCATGAGCCAATGACCAGGGAGGATATTCTTGCAAAATTTGTACAGTATAAAAACATCTCATTAAGTATGGTGCAATACCCGCTACTTTTTGCTTCATTATCAGCCTATTTATCTTATATGGCAGATCACGATATGATAGAATACTATTTGGATAAAGGGAAATTGTATTGGATAAAGGGGCGATAAATGTGAGAGTGCTTAAAAATTCTCTTGGTATATCTCATGAGATTGTTCGGAAAGTGGTTTGTGCTGGAGATATAGTAGTAGATGCAACTGTAGGCAATGGTAATGATACTTTGTTTCTTGCCGAATTAGTAGGAGACACCGGTCATGTTTACGGTTTTGATATACAAGAAGTAGCTCTCCGGAATGCTCAAGAAAAACTCCAGCAAGCAGATGTGTTAAAAAGAGTAAGTCTTATAAAAGATGGGCATGAAAATATGGATCAATATATAGGACAAAGTGTAAAGGCAGTGATGTTTAATCTTGGCTACCTTCCCGGTGGTAATCATAGTATACATACAAAGGCGAATACAACTATTCAGGCAATTCAAAAAAGTTTAGATCTAATTGTGCCTCATGGTATTGTAATGCTGGTAATATATTATGGTGGAGATAGCGGGTTTGAAGAGAAGGATGCAGTTATTGACTTTTTAAAGACGCTTGACTATAGAAAATACAGCGTTTTAATGCATCATTTTATAAATCAAATTCATTGTCCCCCTATAGCTGCTTGTATAGAAAAGCTAAAGTAGAACTTACTAAAATAATTTTAATTTTTGATAAGCAGTATAGCTGCTTTTTTTATAGTCTAAGAAAGTATATCTGCAAGATATACTTTCTGACTTCAAGAAAATCTACCTAAATCATATTCGAACGAAGTGAGATAAATTCGTCGAAG
>JASGMB010000032.1 GCA_030156665.1 Clostridiales bacterium | reverse complement strand
TTTGATTGTCTGGGGGGCACATCCAAAATGGCACAATCTACAGCAAAACAATTTATTAATCAACGCAGATATTTTCGCATACAATTAGATAAATTATTATGTTCTAAAATGCAGCTTATTCAAATTAAAGGAACAAAAATCAGTACCAAGAATACACTTGTATGTATTAAAAATATCAGCGCAACAGGACTATGTTTTCTATCTCACTTGCGATTGCCTGTGAATGCGAATATCGTACTGGCATTTGAAACTCAAATTCTTCAAAAGACAATTGAATTACCCGGTCATATTGTGCGCATGAATACATTACAAAAAAATATATTCGAATACGGTGTCGAATTTATCTTTTATGATCTCTCTACATTTAAAATTGACACAATTGCAAGAATGACCATACAATGATTCCTCCTTTAGTAATAGACTTCTACAAGGTATAATCCTTGAGGTGGAGCAGTAATTCCTGCTTTTCGCCGGTCACCTTGCATTATAATATCAGGAATATCTTCTAATTTGATTTTTCCGTTGGCTACATATATCAGTGTGCCCACTATAATTCTTACCATGTTATAAAGAAATCCATTTGCTGAGATTTCAATAATAATTTCATGATTAAGTTTTTGATTATTCATATACCCTTTCGTACAGACAGCAACTTTTTTATCAACTGTCAGGTCATATACGTTTCTTACCGTATCTTTTACAGCACTCCCTGAAGACATAAATGCTTTAAAATCATGTTCACCGATAAAAAACCGAGCTGCTTCCTGCATCAAATCAATATCTAAAGGATACGGCCAGTGACATACATAGTTTCGTTCAAATGCCGAAGGAAAACCTCTGTTTAGAATTCTATATCGATATTTTTTTCCTTTCGCCCAATACCTAGCGTGGAAATCTTCGAAAACTTCCTGACACTCTAGTGCAACAATGTCATAAGGCAATATACTGTTTAGCGCATAAGGTAAGCGGTCTGCCGGAATATTTCCCTGCGTATAAAAATTACACACAAATCCCAACGCATGAACGCCGGTATCTGTTCGACTACAACCGGTAACAGAAATATCTTCTTTTGTAATCTTTTTAAGTGCATTTTCTAAAACTTCCTGTACGGTTACTGCATTGTCCTGTCGCTGCCAGCCGTGATAATTGGTACCGTCATATTCTAGCTTTAACATTAAATTACGCATGTAAAAATCCCTTTCACCCTTTGAAGTTCAAAGTTAGCAGTTCATTGTTCACAAATTTATTACCAAAAATTTTTTACTAGAACAATACGTTGATTAATATTTCAGTCCTCTCACCAAAAATAAAATGATCATCAGTCCAATCACTAAACCTATCGCAATATAATCTCTATTGTGCAGTTTCAACTGCTTCATTCTTGTTCTTTGGTCCCCTCCTCTGTAGCAACGGGATTCCATTGCAATAGCCAGATCATCCGCTCTTCTGAATGCGCTGATGAATAATGGAACCAGTAGAGGTACTAAACCTTTTGCACGTTTTAATAAATTCCCACTCTCAAAATCAGCACCTCTCGCCATTTGTGCTTTCATAATTTTATCAGTTTCTTCTAAAAGCGTCGGAATAAATCGCAGTGCAATGGTCATCATCATTGCCAATTCATGGGCAGGCACTCCTATTCGTCTAAAAGGATTCAATAATTTCTCTATACCGTCAGTGAGTGATATAGGAGAAGTTGTAAAAGTAAGTAAAGACGTACCTATGATTAGAAAAAGTAATCTAAGTGTCATTAAAATTGCCATATTTAATCCTTCATACGTTGCAAGTAGAGGACCGATACTGAATAACGGCCTTCCTCCTGTCATAAATATATTGATAAATGCTGTAAATATAATAATAAACACCAATGGTTTTAAGCCCTTAAACACATATTTCACTGGAACAGTAGAAATATATATCATTTCAAAAGTAAAAGCTGCAAAAATAATATATCCGGTAAAATTTTTAATCATAAATAAAGCTGTAATATATAATAACGTCAAAATAATTTTAATTCTTGGGTCTAATCGGTGTATCACTGATTCTCCCGGAAAATATTGACCCAGTGTTATATCTTTTATCATCCTATTGCCTCCGTTCTATGTTTCCCACTATCCAATCAACATTTACTGCCTACTTAGCAGCTTCAGCAATTCTTTCTTTGCTTGATGAACGGTAAAAATGTCATCTCTAATATGAATACCTTTGCTTCTTAACTTATTAACAACGTGCGTAATTTGAGGAACTGAAAGACCCATTTCTTCCAGTTGTCTATCCTTTTTAAATACTGCTCCCGGTTTGTCGTTCATTGCTACAGACCCTTTATGCATTACAATAATTCTATCAACCATACGCGCTATATCTTCCATACTATGAGATACCAGTATTACAGTCATATCTAACTTCGTATGAAGTGCTTTAATTTGGAACAAGATTTCATCTCTTCCTATAGGATCTAATCCTGCCGTTGGCTCGTCCAAAACCAAAATATCCGGTTTCATAGCCAGTACTCCTGCAATTGCAACTCTTCGCTTCTGTCCTCCCGAAAGTTCAAATGGCGATTTCTCCAATACATTCTTATTTAGTCCTACAGTTTTTAAAGCTTCATACACTCTCTCTTCAACTTCTTCTTCAGTAAGATTCATGTTAGTAGGACCAAAAGCGATATCTTTATATACAGTTTCCTCGAATAGTTGATGTTCCGGATACTGAAATACCAGACCCACTTTATTTCTTACTTCTTTAAGATTTGTTTTTTTATCTGTAATATCTATGTCATTAATATATACTTTCCCACTTGTAGGTTTTAATAGACCATTTAAATGTTGTACAAGTGTTGATTTTCCGGAACCGGTATGTCCTATAAGTCCTACAAACTCTCCTCTTTTAATCTCCAGGTTCACGTCCTTCAATGCCTGCTTTTCAAAAGGACTGCCGGGCATGTATATATGATTTAAATTTTCTATTCGTATTGACATTACCATTCCCCCAACTTCATAAATGCAGAATTAGAATTAAAAAACTAATTCCTATAGGACTGTCGTAATAAAATGCTGATAATTCCTTTATTATTCTTTTCATCTGCTAATTCATCATATTTTCCCTATATTTTTAACTTCATCTATTATATCGATAACCAATATCTGAATTTAAAATAAATGAATCTAGTTATCGATGAAATTAACCAACTTTAAATCATAATATTTAGTTTTAACGTTGGTTAATTATAATTCTGCATTATTTATTAATCGTGCCAGTTCGTCTACGCATTCATCCACCGTTAATATATCCTGTCTTACATTTACTCCTGCCGCTCTTAATTCATACGCCAGCTCAGTTACTTGAGGCACATCCAATCCTACCTCTTTCAGTTTTTCCACTTTACTAAAAACCTCTTTCGGACTTCCATCCATAACAATATTACCTTTTTCCATTACTACAATTCTATCTGACTCTACTGCTTCATCCATATAGTGTGTAATAAGTATTACTGTGATCCCCTCTTCCTTGTTTAGCTTTTTTATGGTATCCAATACTTCTCTTCTTCCTATTGGATCTAACATGGCAGTCGGTTCATCCAGTACAATACATTCGGGCTTCATAGCGATAACACCGGCAATAGCTATTCGCTGTTTTTGCCCACCTGAAAGTAAATGTGGTGCATGCTTTCTGTATTCATACATCCCTACTACTTTTAAAGCATAATCAACTCTTTCTCTAATCTCGGAAGGCAGAATACCTAAGTTTTCAGGACCAAAAGCCACATCTTCTTCTACAATGGTTGCTACAATTTGATTATCCGGATTTTGAAATACCATTCCTACAGTTTGTCTAATATCCCAGCGATAGTTTTCATCAGAAGTATCCATATGCTTAATAAACACTGTACCACCGGCAGGCAGCAATAGTGCATTAAAGTGCTTTGCCAATGTCGATTTACCCGAACCGTTATGCCCCAGAATGGTTATAAACTCACCTTTATCCACTTTTAAGTTCACATTATTCAACACTAATTCTACCTTTTGATTTTCTTCATGACTATATGTATAATCAACATTAATGGTATTAATCATCTCTCCCATTATAAAACCTCTCTTGTATTTTTTATTACACTAATTATATATTATACTGTATTTTCTCAAATATCAAAATAGTTTTTTTAATTAGTGCACAGCAATCCTAATGACTCATATCTGATTTGACATTATGAAATGGATCATCATCGCAAAATTGATAACCTTATTGTTCCTTCATAAAAGTTAATATATAATAATATTACATTCACATGGTTAAGCTAAATAGTAAATCTTTATGATTACGTGAAGCTATTTTATCTCTTTTAAATCTTTTTTCTTAGATTCTTTTATATTTTACTGTACACTATTGTAAGGGAGTAACAAAATGGTCACTATCACTGTACCGCAGGAATATCATCAAAAAAAATTGGATAGATTTCTTATGGACAAATTTAAAAGTTTACCTAAAAGTGCTATATACAAGGCTTTACGTAAAAAGGATATTAGGGTGAACGGAATTAAAATCAATCAGAATATTGTACTTCATTTTGGTGATGAGCTTATGATATACATAAAAGATGAAATTTTATACGGTAATTTTGCTGCTCAACAAGAAGCCACCCATTCTCTGCCATTCCAGATTGTATACGAAGACCAGAATCTATTATTGGTGAATAAACAACCGGGCATTTCAGTTCATCCTGATAAAAATACAGGAGAAATGACGCTTATTGATTTGGCTGTTCACTATCTTAAGCAGAAAGGTGAGTATCATCCCGATCAACCGGATAGTTTCCCACCTGCATTATGTCATAGATTGGACCACTATACAGGCGGTATTGTTATCATTGCTAAAACACCCGAAGCTTTAAAAGTCATGCTCTCAAAAATTAAACATAGAGAAATAAAAAAATACTATCAATGTATAGTTAAAGGATGTCCAGTCCCAAAACAGGCAGAGCTAAAGCATTATCTAATCAAAAATAAATACAAAAGTCTGGTATACATAACCGATGTACCCCAAAAAGATGCACTGACCATTATCACACGCTATCGTGTACTATCTTCCGGTAGTCACATGAGTCGTTTGGAAATTGAACTGATTACCGGAAGAACACATCAAATTCGTGCCCATATGGCCTATATAGGCTACCCCATTCTTGGTGATGATAAGTATGGAAATAGGCAGTTCAATCGTGAGTTTGGTGCAAAACATCAAGCATTATGGGCTTATAAAGTAGTGTTCGATTTTAAAGACGGCGGCGTGTTGAACTATTTAAAAGGTAGCGTATTTGAAACAGATCAAATAAAATTTCCGGTTAAAAAATTGGAAGAAGGAGTATAATTCAATTGAGAATGCACAATCTGCATTCTCGATTGTCTTATTATGAAGCGAAGCATAATATCAAGACAATCTACCTTAATTTTTGTGCCAAAAGGCACATCAATTCGCCGAAGGCGATTGTCTTATTTTGCCTCCCATCTTCCCGACGCACCACATGGTAAGACAATCTCTGAATTTGAAATTGGAATGCCAATTTCATCAGCAGTAACATGTCCTTCATATTTCTCTCCAAGGGATATGGTTAATATATTTTTTAGTACTGTAGGTGCCAGGCCTGTCGTATAGGAATTGATAAGGAAAAATAACGGATTCGGGGATAATACGTCCAAACACAATTGTATTAATCGGTATAATTCTTCTTCTATTTTCCATATCTCTCCTTTTGGTCCCCTGCCATATGACGGTGGATCCATTATGATGCCATCGTATTGTCGGCCTCTGCGTTTTTCCCGCTGTACAAACTTCACTACATCATCTACTATAAATCGTACCGGACGATCCCCAAGTTTTGAAAGCGCTAAATTTTCCTTCGCCCATCCTACCATGCCTTTTGCTGCATCTACATGACAAACTTCCGCTCCAGCATATGCAGCAGCTACTGTCGCTCCCCCGGTGTAAGCAAATAAATTCAAAACTCTTACAGATTGGGACCGGGTTTGAATCTTTTGTATAATCCATTCCCAGTTTACTGCCTGTTCCGGAAACAACCCGGTGTGCTTAAAGCCCATTGGTTTAATATAAAAAGATAAATCCTTGTAGGATATAGACCATCTTTCCGGCAGTTTGCAAAAAAATTCCCAACTGCCGCCGCCCTTATTGCTCCGATGATAATGTCCATGATTTTTTTCCCACATATCCGTTTCAGATTTTATTGGCCAAATAACTTGAGGATCAGGGCGTCTTAATATATATTGCCCCCATCTTTCTAATTTTTCACCATCACCTGTATCTATCAATTCGTAATCTTCCCAGTTATCTGCAAGCCACATAATGTAAACCTCCCAGTAGTAGTGTAAAGTGTACAGCTGATAGCTTACAGTAAAATTTATTTATGTTGCTATCTATACTATTCACTACTTTTAGTTAATTGATTTTATTATTAAAGTTATTGTTCGCCAATAGTAGTTAAGTCATTCTAAAATATATTTAAATCTTCCTAGTAATAATATCGATAACCAATATCTAAATTTAAAATAAATTAATGTAGTTATCGATGAAATTAACCAACTTTAAATCGTAATATTTAGTTTTAAAGTTGGTTAATTATAAAAGATACTAAACATTTAAACGCAAACAGGATATTAAACATATGTGTTTAATATCCTGTTTAATAACAAAACATAATTTAAAATAAGCACAAGTCAGAAGTGCAAGAGGCAAGCAAATTAACTGTCCGCTATGCACTGTCCACTGTACACTATTTACACTAATTCTATTATCGCCATTTCTGCTGCGTCCCCTCTTCTAGGACCCATTTTTACTATTCTAGTATAACCGCCTTGTCTATCAGCATACTTTGGTGCAATTTCATCAAATAATTTTTTAACGACATCCTCTTTTGTTATATATGCAAGTGCCTGTCTTCTTGAATGAAGAGAGCCTTCTTTACCTAACGTGATCATTTTTTCAGCCATACTTCTTACTTCTTTTGCTCTAGCTACAGTAGTTTCTATTCTACCGCTTTCCAAAACAGAAGTAACAAGGTTTCTTAACATTGCTCGCCTTTGATCTGTAGGACGACCTAATTTTCTAGTACCAGGCATAATTTCTATACCTCCTTTGCTAAGTATACTTCATCACCATATTTTATATCAGTAAACGTCTAGCACAACAAACTTATTTAAATCATATTTTTGTGAACAATTCACTGTTTACGGTTGACAGTTCACAGTGTTTCTTTATTGAATACGCTGTGAACTATAAACTGTAAACTAAGAATTATTCTTCATTTGGTGCAAGTGACAATCCCAAAGCGTCTAACTTATTGATTACCTCTTCAAGAGACTTTCGGCCTAAATTTCTTACCTTCATCATATCTTCTTCACTTCTGCTGATAAGATCTTCAACCGTATTAATGCCAGCTCTTTTTAAGCAGTTGTATGATCTTACTGATAAGTCAAGTTCTTCAATTGTCATTTCTAAAACTTTTTCCTTCTTTGTTTCCTCTTTTTCAACCATTATTTCAGTATTTCTTGCATGGTCAGTAAGGTCTATAAATAAGTTGAGATGTTCACTTAAAATCTTCGCACCAAGGCTTATTGCTTCATCAGGTTTAATGGTACCGTTTGTCCAAACTTCTAAAGTTAATTTGTCATAATCTGTTACTTGACCTACACGTGTATTTTCTACTGTATAGTTGACTTTGTGCACAGGCGTATATATTGAATCTACAGGGATTAAACCTATAGGCTGACCGGGAAGTTTATTTTTTTCTGCTGACACATATCCTCTTCCCTTGCTCAGGGTTATTTCCATATATAACTTTGCATCTTCGTTCAAAGTTGCAATATGAAGATCGGGATTGAGAATTTCAACATCGGCATCAATTTTAATATCTTTTGCTTTAATTTCTCCTTCTCCTTCAGCTTCAATATATACTACTTTTGACTCGTCTGAATAAATTTTTGCTGCAAGATTTTTGATATTCAGAATAATTTCTGTCACATCTTCTTTTACCCCTGGAATTGTCGAAAATTCATGTAATACACCGTCAATCTTTACAGAAGTTGCAGCAACTCCAGGTAGAGATGATAATAGGATTCTTCTTAAAGAATTTCCCAGTGTTGTGCCATAACCTCTTTCAAGAGGCTCTACTACATATTTTCCATATGTGTTGTCGTCGCTTACTTCAATACATTCAATTTTTGGCTTCTCAATTTCTATCATTTATAACCCTCCCCTGAATACTTTTTTTATAACGTTTCGAGGGCAACTGATTCACTTTATAAAATGGCGTAAAAACATATGCCATCTACTCTCTATCTTTTATTCCAAACTCCCAACCACTCATTACTTAGAGTATAACTCTACGATTAAGTGCTCTTCAAGCGGTAAGTCAATATCCTCTCTAGAAGCAAGATTGATTACTTTTCCTTCAAGTGTGTCTCTATTCATATCCAACCATTTTGGAATAACTTTACCTTCTGTCGATTCAAGAATAGACTTAATTTTTGCTGAATTTCTACTTTTTTCTCTTACAGCAATAACGTCGCCTTCTTTTAATAGAAAGGAAGGAATATTAACCTTTCTACCATTTACCTCAAAGTGTCCATGTCTTACAAGCTGTCTTGCTTCTGGTCTAGAAGTAGCAAGACCTAATCTATAAACTACATTATCCAATCTGCTCTCAAGGATTTGTAATAGATTTTCACCTGTAATACCTTTTTTCTTGGTAGCCATTTCAAAATACTTTTCGAATTGGCTTTCCAATACTCCGTAATATCTTCTAGCTTTTTGCTTTTCTCTTAACTGTATACCGTATTCTGATAATTTCTTTCTATTCTGTCCATGCTGCCCAGGAGCATATGCTCTTCTTGCAATTGCACATTTATCAGTATAACATCTTTCACCTTTGAGAAACAGCTTTTGCCCTTCTCTACGGCAAAGTCTACATACTGCTCCAGTGTATCTTGCCATATATGTTTACACCTCCTATATTTCTATCCACTCTATCTCTATTTATATACTACTCTGTGTAGTTATCGCAATCGCACTGCAATAATAATTAGAATTTAGTTCACGGTTCACAGTTTTGAATATTTAAACTTATTAAAATTCCGTGAACTGATAACTGTTAACTGGTAACTAATTATACTCTTCTTCTTTTAGGTGGTCTACAACCATTATGAGGAATAGGCGTTACATCTTTAATTAAACTAACTTCTAATCCTGCAGCTTGTAACGCCCTGATTGCAGCTTCTCTTCCTGAACCGGGTCCTTTTACATAAACTTCAACTGTTTTTAACCCATGTTCCATCGCTGCTTTTGCTGCAGTTTCAGCTGCCATTTGTGCAGCAAATGGCGTACTTTTTCTTGAACCTCTAAAACCTAATCCACCAGCACTAGCCCATGAAATTGCATTTCCGGCAACATCGGTAAGAGTCACAATTGTATTGTTAAATGTTGAACGAATGTGTGCAGCACCACGTTCAATATTTTTACGTTCACGACGTTTACGTGTGGTTCTTTTTGCCTTAGCCATCTTTGCTCATTCCCTCCTTTTACTTTTTCTTACCTGCAACGGTTCTCTTAGGACCTTTTCTTGTTCTAGCATTCGTTTTTGTTCTTTGTCCTCTTACTGGAAGTCCTCTTCTGTGCCTGTAACCTCTATAACATCCAATTTCAATAAGTCTCTTGATGTCAAGTGCAATTTGTCTTCTCAAATCACCTTCAACTCTATATTCCTTGTCAATAACTTCTCTTAGTTTTGCAACTTCATCGTCTGTAAGGTCTCTTACTCTTGTATCAGGATTAATACCTGTTTTATTAAGAATTTCATTGGATCTTTTGCGACCAATGCCGAATATATATGTTAATCCTATTTCTACACGCTTTTCTCTTGGTAAATCAACACCAGCGATTCTCGCCATTCTACTTTACACCTCCTAGACTATAAACATATATAGATTGAGATTGAAACGCACTTTAAAATTATAAATAAATTAAGGTAGTTATCGATGAAATTCGCGAAGTTTGTATTAAGGAAATATTGAATTTTAAACTTCGCTCATTATAAAATAATTGTTAAGTCATAACCTTCTATAAGGTTATGCAGCCGCACTTAACAAATTATTTACATAACTGAAAATTGCACAAAATATATCAATATAGATATATAGTTAACCCTTTATATTTTTACAGCATTAATTGACAATTGTCAACTGTCAATTGTCAATTAATTTATCCCTGTTTCTGTTTATGTTTGGGATTTTCACAAATTACCATTACTCTACCTTTTCTTCTAATAATTTTACATTTTTCACATATTGGTTTAACAGATGGTCTTACTTTCACTGGAATCCCTCCTTTGAATACCATACCAGTCCTCTACTACCTAATGTTATATGAAATACCTACTTAGCTCTCCAAGTGATTCTCCCACGAGTCAAATCATACGGGGAAAGTTCCACAGTAACCGTATCTCCCGGTAGAATTCTAATAAAGTTCATTCTCAACTTGCCCGAAATATGAGCAAGAATTTTATGTCCGTTTTCTAATTCAACTTGGAACATCGCATTAGGTAATGCTTCTATTACTTTTCCTTTAACTTCAATAACATCTTCTTTTGCCAAGGATAAAACCTCCTTTAATCCCGACTATAAGATTCCTGCTTTTATGTTTCAAACTTATTTGAAAAAGCCTTTAAACTCTTCCTTATATCCGAATTGTTTATTTTTTGGCCTTTTTCAAGTTTTTCAATAATGTGCTGTGCGTCTTTCCCTATAAACCGTAAGTGTTTAATCTTTTTTTTCTTCGGCTTCTCAAGGCGTCTGATATCTCCATCAACGATATAAACGTAATTTTCATCTATCTTTTCGATAATAATAAAATATCTGCCTTGGTCTCTCCCGGCTATTGAATAAACGATTTTTCCGGGATATATGTCCATTTATATCACCTCTGCTACATTAGAAACTTTTCACTCAGTGGTGGTTAATATTTCTGCTTCTCCCTGAGTAATTACAATGGTATGCTCATAATGAGCAGACATACTCCCATCAACTGTAACAACAGTCCATTGATTGGGTAATATCCTAACATGATATTTTCCCATATTTACCATCGGTTCAACCGCCAGGGTCATACCAGTCTGTAATCTGGGCCCTCTTCCCGGTGGCCCATAATTCGGAATCTGAGGTTCTTCATGCATTTTCTTTCCTATACCATGACCTACAAATTCACGTACCACCGAGTACCCGTGATTTTCTACATATTTTTGAATGGCTGATGAGATATCCGATAACCTGTTGCCTTCTACAGCATGCTTGATTCCTTCATAGAAACTTTCCCGCGTTACTTTTATTAATCTTTTTGCTTCATCGGTTACATTCCCTACCGGGTGCGTACGTGCTGCATCACCATGATATCCTTTATACATGGCACCAATATCTATACTAATAATATCGCCATCTTTTAGTTCGTTTAAACCGGGAAAACCATGAACCACTTCATGATTAACAGAGGCACATATACTTGCTGGAAATCCATTATAGCCTTTAAAGGATGGAACTGCACCTTGACTTAATATATATTGTTCTGCAATATTATCTAGTTCTTTTGTTGTAATACCCGGCCGAATAGCCTTTTCTATAAGATTATGGGCCTCCGCTACAATCCGACCAGCTTCCCTCATATATTCAATTTCTCTAGCGGACTTAATTGTAATCATAATCCTCTACTCCAAGTGCTTTGAAGACTTCTTTAGTTGTATCTTTTACTTCTTCCTGACCATAAGCTACAACTAACAAATCTTTATTCTTATAATAATCTTTAAGGGGCTCGGTTTGTTCATGGTAAACTCTTAACCTGTTTTTTACGGTTTCAGGTGCATCGTCTTTACGCATAATGAGCTCTCCCCCACAAACATCACATTTATTTTCTTGTTTCGGGGGTTTATAGATTACATGGTAAGTTGCTCCACACTCATTACATTGCCTTCTACCAGAAATTCTCTGAATGATCTTTTCTTCCGGAACCTCCAGACTTAAAACTTTATCAATTGTAATGCCCATTTTCGTTAATGCATCCGCTTGAGGAACAGTCCGAGGAAAACCATCCAAAATAAAACCATTTTTACAGTCATCCTCATGTAATCTATCTTTTATGATATCAATGACCACACTATCCGGAACAAGCAAACCTCTATCAATATATTGTTTTGCTTCGTTCCCTAATGCAGTCCCTTGTCGTATTGCATTTCTAATAATTTCCCCGGTTGAAATAGTAGGAATATTAAACTTTTGTGAAAGTATCTCGGCCTGAGTTCCCTTTCCTGCCCCTGGTTCACCTAATATTATTAGCTTCATACTTTCGCCTCCGTCTTTAAGAAGCACTATTCAAGAAAACCTTTATAGTGTCTCATGAGCATTTGAGATTCTAATTGTTTAACAGTTTCTAGCGCAACACTCACTACGATCAAAATACTGGTACCACCGATAGCCAAACCATTTAGCTTTATCCCGTAGTTTATAAATATTGGCAATACCGCTACTAAACCTAAGAATACTGCACCTGCTAATGTTATTCTTGAAAGAACTTTATTAATGTAATCGGAAGTTGGCTTTCCAGGTCTAATACCCGGAATGAAGCCACCGTTTTTCTTCATATTATTTGCAATTTCTATAGGGTTAAAATATATTGCCGTATAGAAATAGGTAAAGAAAATAATGAGTATAAAATAAAATGTTCCATAGAACCATGAACTTGGTGAAATAAAATCTAAAAACTTAGCCCAAAAAGTGCCTGCCTGAGGTCGTGTAAAAAATTGAGCAATAGTGGAGGGGAATGCCATAATAGACATTGCAAAAATAATTGGAATTACCCCTGCCAAACTTACCTTAATTGGTATGTGTGTACTCTGGCCTCCGTACATTTTTCTTCCAACAACTCTTTTAGCATACTGGACTGGAATTCTTCTTTCCGCCTGGTTCATAACAACTACTGCTGCTATTACCCCTAACGCAAATATAACAAATAAAAGGATTGTAAAAATGTTCAAGTTCTTATTAATGTAGTTTGCATACAATGCGCTAACCATACTTGGTCCTCTTGAAACGATACCCGCAAAAATAAGTAATGAAATACCGTTTCCAATACCTTTTTCAGTAATCTGCTCACCTAACCACATTAAGAATGCAGTACCAGCAGTGAATGTAAGAGTAATTGTAATGAAAGATAAGATTCCACGCTCTGTAATCGCTCCACTTAAACCGAAATATAGGCCTGTAGCTTGGATAAATCCAAGAATTACAGTGCCATATCTGGTATATTGTGCAAGTATCTTTCTTCCTTCTTCTCCTTCTTTAGCTAACCGCTCAAAGCTTGGTATTGCAACAGTTAATAGTTGCATAATAATTGAGGCATTGATGTAAGGTGTTATACTCATAGCAAATATTGTAGCATTACCGAAAGCGCCACCTGTTAGTGTATCTAAAAATCCAAACAGAGAATTGTTGCCACCAATTAATTGCTGTAATGCTGCCTTATCCATTCCCGGTACAGGAATGTGAGAACCGAGGCGAAAAATTATCAATAACGCTATGGTGTACAAAATTCTTTTTCTTAAATCTGGAATTTTCCAGGCATTCCTTAGAATTTGAAACACTTTACATCACCTCAACCTTTCCTCCTGCTGATTTAATTTTTTCTTCAGCTGATTTGCTGAATCTGCTTGCTTTTACAGTAAGTTTTTTAGTTAGTTCTCCTCTACCAAGAACTACTATACCATCTTTAATCTTACTGATTACTCCAGCTTCCTTTAATACTTCAGGAGTTACTTCAGTGCCGTCTTCAAATTTATTTAAGTCAGAAACATTTACCTCTACATACTGCTTTGCAAATATGTTTGTAAATCCTCTTTTTGGAAGACGTCTGTGTAACGGCATTTGTCCACCTTCAAAGCCGGGTCTTACGCCACCACCGGAACGAGCTTTTTGACCTTTATGGCCTCTTCCGGCAGTCTTACCGTTTCCTGTCCCGTGACCTCTTCCTTTTCTTTTAGGTTCGGTTTTTGAGCCTGGCGCAGGCTGTAACTCAAATAATTTCATCTGTTACACCTCCCTCTAATTATACTTCTTTTACATCTACCAAATGTGATACTTTATTCACCATACCTCTTATTTGCGGGGTATCTTCATGTTCTACAACATCTCTGATTTTTTTAAGACCAAGTGCTTTTACAGTTGCGATTTGATCATCTTTACAACCAATTGTGCTTTTCTTTAATGTTATTTTGAGTTTAGCCAATTAAGTTCCCTCCTAACCTAACAATTCCTCAACGGTCTTGCCTCTAAGCTTAGCAACTTCTTCAGCTCTCTTAAGGTTTTCTAGTCCGTTGATAGTCGCATTCACCATGTTCCTTGGGTTATTGGAACCTAAAGATTTTGTTCTGATATCTCTAATACCAGCTAGTTCTAATACCGCTCTGATAGGTCCACCGGCAATAACTCCGGTACCAGGGCCAGCAGGTTTTAATAGAACTTCACCTGCTCCAAATCTACCGATAATTTCATGGGGTATTGTTGTATTTACTAATGGTACATTGATAAGATGTTTTTTAGCATCTTCGATTCCTTTTCTAATTGCGTCTGGAATCTCTGCAGCTTTACCCATTCCGCATCCTACGTGACCATTTTCATCTCCTACTACTACCAATGCGCTAAATCTAAAGGTTCTACCACCCTTAACTACTTTCGCTACACGACTAATGTTAACAACTTTTTCTTTTAAATCCAAAGTGCTTGCGTCTATGCGTTGTGCCATAATGTCCCTCCTTTTCTAGAATTCTAATCCACCTTCTCTGGCCCCTTCAGCCAGTTCTGCTACTCGTCCGTGATATAGGTATCCACCTCTATCAAAAACAACTTTTTTAATGCCTTGTTCTAATGCTTTTTTTGCAATTAACTTACCAACTTCTCTTGCTGCCTCTTTGTTTCCACCGTATGTTAAGTCTTTTAAAGCTTCATCTAATGTAGATGTAGCAACCAAAGTTTTTCCAGCTTCATCGTCTATAATTTGTGCATATATATTTTTAAGGCTTCTATATACATTTAATCTTGGACGCTCGGCGGTTCCAAAAACATTCTTACGTACTCTTCTATGACGTTTAAGCCTTGCTTTGTTGCTGTTTGGCTTTCTAATCACTCCTAATCACTCCTTTCCTACTTCTTACCGGTCTTACCTTCCTTACGTCTGATTACTTCAGTTTCATATTTAATACCTTTACCTTTATATGGTTCCGGTTCTCTCTTAGTTCTAATCTTTGCGGCAAATTCTCCGACTGCTTGTTTATCCGCACCCTTTACAATGATTTTGTTTGGTGCAGGAACTTCTACAGTAATCCCTTCAGGCTCTTCCATTTCAACCGGATGTGAGTATCCTAGGGATAAAACTAATTTTTTTCCTTGTTTCTGTGCTCTGTAACCCACACCGTTGATATCTAAAGCCTTTTGGAATCCATTTGTAACACCTTCCACCATATTAGCGATTAGTGTCCTTGTCAAGCCGTGTAAAGCTTTATGCATCTTTATTTCGGATGGTCTTTGTACAACCACATTTCCATCTTCAATTTTAATAATCATATCTCTATGCAATTGTCTTTTAAGTGTTCCTTTAGGTCCTTTCACTGTAACAACATTATTGCCTTCTACTTTTACATCTACACCGTTTGGTATGGCAATCGGTAATCTTCCTATTCTTGACACTTTTCACACCTCCTTAAACATCATCAAAACATCTTAACCTCTAAAAGGAGCTTTTATCTCACAAATGGAGACTCTAACTTAAACCTATTATATCACATAAAAGGTATTACCAGATAAATGCCAGTACTTCGCCACCTACGCCTTGCTTCCTAGCTTCCTTATCCGTTAATACGCCTTTTGAAGTGGATATAATCGCTATACCTAATCCACCAAGTACTTTAGGAAGTTCATCCTTGCCAGCAAAAACTCTCAAACCAGGCTTACTGATTCTTTTAAGCCCAGATATGATTTTTTCTTTATTCGCTCCATATTTAAGATTTATTTTAATTACACCTTGTTTACCATCATCAATTAATTCATAATTCTTAATATATCCTTCTTTAACCAATATATCTGCGATCGCCTTCTTCAAATTAGAAGCTGGAATATCAACAGACTGATGTTTAGCAGAATTTGCATTTCTGATACGGGTTAACATATCTGCAATTGGATCGGTTATCTGCATTTGTCCTACCTCCTTCCATAGTCTCCCTTTTACCAACTAGCCTTTTTAACGCCAGGAATTTGCCCCTTATAGGCTAATTCTCTAAAGCAAATACGGCATACGCCAAATTTTCTAAGATATGCATGAGGTCTTCCGCATATTCTACATCTATTATAAGCCCTTGTGCTATACTTAGGCTTTCTTTGTTGTTTTAGTATCATTGCTTTTTTTGCCACACATTTCCCTCCTCTCAGCTGCGCTGAAATGGTGCACCCATAAGTGCAAGCAGTTCTCTTGCCTCTTCATCAGTTTTTGCTGTAGTTACAAAAATAATGTCCATTCCTCTTACTTTATCGATTTTATCATATTCAATTTCAGGGAATATTAACTGTTCTTTAATTCCCAATGCATAATTTCCTCTTCCATCAAAAGAATTAGGATTAATCCCTCTGAAGTCTCTTACTCTTGGTAAAGCTACATTAAATAATCTATCAAGGAACTCATACATTTTGTTGTTTCTCAAAGTCACCTTACAACCGATATTCATTCCCTCTCTTACTTTAAAGGATGCAACTGATTTTTTTGCTTTAGTGATGGCAGGTTTTTGTCCTGTGATTGCTGCTAACTCACTTACCGCAGCATCCAATGCTTTTGGATTGTCTTTTGCTTCCCCTACGCCCATATTTATAACAATTTTTTCTAATTTTGGAATTTCCATAGGGCTTTTATAATTAAACTTTTGCATAAGCGCAGGTGCTACTTCATTTAAATATTTATCTTTTAATCTTGCCATTGAATTTACCTCCTTTCAAGAAAAAGCTTAGTCATTAAATACTTCGCCGCAATGTTTGCAATATCTTACTTTCTCACCGTTATCCAATAATTTTCTTGCAACACGGGTAGCTTTTTCACATTTATTACATACGTGCATGACTTTTGCTGCATATATAGGTGCTTCCTGATGAATAATTCCACCAGTCTGGCCTTGTCTTCTAGGCTTTGTATGCTTGGTTACCATATTTACACCTTCGACAATAATTTTGCCCTCTTTAGGATAAACAGTCAATACTTTCCCTTTTTTACCTTTATCCTTACCGGAAAGAACTAAGACTGTATCACCTTTTTTTACATGTACTTTATGCATCGCCAATTGTGCCACCTCCTTAACTACAGTGATTCCGGAGCTAATGATAATATTTTCATAAAATCACGGTCTCTTAATTCCCTTGCAACCGGACCGAAAATACGAGTACCTCTTGGATTTTTATCATCTCTTATAATTACTGCTGCATTTTCATCAAATCTTATATATGAACCGTCAGGTCTTCTTAAACCTTTTACTGATCTAACGACAACAGCCTTGACAACATCACCTTTTTTAACAACTCCACCGGGTGTTGCTTTCTTAACGCTAGCAATGATTACGTCACCAATATTAGCATATCTTCTCTTTGAGCCGCCTAACACTCTTATACACATAAGTTCTTTTGCACCAGTGTTATCAGCTACCTTTAAAAGTGTTTGCTGTTGAATCATTAGTATAGCCTCCTTTCCAACTAGAAATTATTTAGCTTTTTCAACGATTTCAACCAATCTCCATCTCTTATCTTTACTTAACGGTCTTGTTTCCATTACTTTCACTCTATCTCCAATTGCACATTCATTATTTTCATCATGTGCTTTAAGCTTATAAGTTCTCTTAACAACTTTACCGTAAAGCGGGTGTTTTACACTACCTTCAATAGCAACAACAATTGTTTTATCCATCTTATCACTTATTACTCTACCGATTCTTACCTTTCTGTTGCCTCTTTCGCTCACAGAAGCTCCCTCCTTTCAAGCCATGTTAAACAGATTCCTTCAGTTCTCTCTCACGAAGGATGGTTTTAATTCTAGCAATGGTTTTCTTAACTTCTTTAATTCTCATGGGATTTTCCAGCTGATTTGTTGCGTGTTGAAATCTCAAGTTAAACAATTCAGCCTTCAAATCAGATAATTTTTGTTGTAATTCGGCTGATGTTAAATCGCGCACCTCTTTAGCTTTCATCATCTTCACCACCCATTTCTTCCTTCTCACGAACAACAAACTTACATTTAATAGGCAGTTTGTGCATCGCTAATCGCATTGCTTCTCTAGCTACTTCTTCTGAAACCCCGCCTATCTCAAACATGATTCTTCCCGGTTTAACAACAGCCACCCAATACTCTGGGGACCCTTTACCACTACCCATACGAGTTTCGGCAGGCTTTTCAGTAATCGGCTTATCAGGAAATATTTTAATCCAAACTTTACCGCCTCTTTTTATATATCGGGTCATGGCTATTCTGGCAGCTTCTATTTGATTGCTGGTAATCCAAGCTGGTTCTAACGCTTGTAGTCCAAAATCACCATAAGTGACTTTGTTACCCCTAGTAGCTCTACCAGTCATTCGACCTCTCATTACTCTACGATGTTTTACTCTTTTAGGCATTAACATGATTACTTTCCTCCTTCCTCATTTTGAACTTTTGTACTTTCAGGAAGGACCTCCCCTTTATATATCCAGACTTTTACGCCTAATTTACCGTAAGTGGTATCTGCTTCCCAAAAACCATAGTCAATATCTGCTCTTAAAGTCTGTAAAGGAATAGTGCCTTCATGATAATGTTCTGTTCTTGCGATTTCAGCACCGCCTAAACGACCTGCAACAGACGTCTTAATGCCTTTTGCGCCTAATTTCATTGCTCTACCCATTGCTTGTTTCATAGCTCTTCTAAATGAAATTCTTCTTTCCAATTGTGCTGCAATATTTTCAGCAACAAGTTGTGCGTCTAATTCGGGCACTTTCACTTCAATAATGTTGATAGCTACTTTTTTACCAGTTAAATTTTCTAACTGTTGTTTAAGTTTGTCAATTTCAGCGCCGCCTCTTCCAATAATAATTCCCGGTTTAGCAGCATGAATATTAATTTTAACCCTATTTGCAGCTCTTTCAATTTCAACTTTTGAAATGCCAGCAATAAACAAATTATTTTTAATGAACTTTCTTATCTTAAAGTCTTCCACTAAGCTATCAGCAAAAGCATTGTCATTGGCGTACCATTTTGAATCCCAGTCTTTGATAATACCAACTCTTAATCCATGGGGATTTACCTTTTGACCCATTATCTAACCTCCTTTTCGATTACTCCTTTTCCTTTAAAACTAATGTAATATGGCTTGTGCGTTTTCTGATCCTATATGCTCTTCCCTGTGCTCTTGGCATAATTCTCTTTAACGTTGGCCCTGGGTTCGCATAAGCTTCAGCGATATATAAATTCTCAACATCCATCTCATGATTATTCTCTGCATTTGCGATTGCAGATTTTAAGAGTTTATCCAGTATCGCAGACGCTGCTTTTGGAGTATGTTTTAAGATTCCTAATGCAACTCCTACAGGTTTATTTCGAATTAAATCTATTACAATCTTAGCTTTTCTTGGTGATATACGTGCATATCTAAGTGTTGCTCTAGCTTCCACCATTAACTCCTCCTTCCATATAGTTTACAGTTCACTGCTCACTGTCAACTATTCATTATCTGACACCTGAAGTTTTTTCTCCAGCATGGCCTTTAAAGGTTCTAGTTGGAGCAAATTCTCCCAACTTATGCCCAACCATATCTTCTGTAATATATACCGGAACATGCTTTCTACCATCATGTACTGCAATTGTATGTCCAACCATATCAGGGAATATTGTAGAACTTCTGGACCAGGTCTTTAAAACCTTTTTCTCACCAGTTTTATTCATTTCTTGTATTCTCTTTAAGAGCTTTTCATGAACATAAGGTCCCTTTTTTAATGATCTACCCAATCTCATTGCCTCCTTCCACATATTAATGCAGAATCCAGAATGCAGAATGCAGAATACTTCTACCTGCCTTTTCTCTTTCTCCATCCTGAATTATAGTTCTATTTTGGAGTATTGCATATATAGTGATTTGTAGGCTCTTATTAAGCACAACTCACTAACTTACTTCTGATTTCTTCTCTTGATAATGAATTTATCTGATTGCTTTTTCTTCTTTCTCGTCTTGTATCCAAGCGTAGGTTTACCCCATGGTGTAACAGGACTTGGCATTCCGACAGGTGACTTACCTTCACCACCACCGTGCGGATGGTCAACCGGATTCATTACAACACCACGAACAGTAGGTCTCCAACCCATGTGTCTTTTTCTTCCTGCTTTACCAATTGAGATGTTTTCATGTTCAAGATTTCCTACCTGACCAATTGTGGCCTTACAGTCTAATCTTATCATTCTAACCTCTCCAGAAGGCAATCTAACCTGTGCATAATTTCCTTCTTTCGCCATCAATTGTGCTGCATTTCCTGCAGACCTTACCAACTGTCCACCCTTTCCAGGCTTTAACTCAATGTTGTGAATTAATGTACCTACAGGAATGTCACTCAATTGCATGGCATTACCTGTCTTGATGTCTGCATCCTTTCCGGATAATATGGTATCTCCTACTTTCAATCCAACCGGAGCAATAATATATCTTTTTTCGCCGTCTTCATATTCGATAAGGGCAATATTTGCAGTTCTATTTGGATCATACTCAATGGTTAACACTTTTGCTGGAATACCATCTTTATCTCTTTTAAAATCAATGATTCTATATTTCCTTTTTACTCCGCCACCTCTATGGCGTACAGTGATCCTACCATATGCGTTTCTGCCGGCATTCTTTTTTAACGGTTCAAGCAAAGATTTTTCCGGTTCTACTTTTGACAACTCTTCAAAAGTAGAAACTGTCATAAATCTTCTTGCCGGAGAAGTAGGATTATACTTTAATTTAATATTTCCTTAATATAAGCTTCGCGAATTTCATCGATAACTACCTTCATTTATTTATTATTTTAAAGTGCGTTATCGATATAATGAGCGAAGTCTAAAACTAAATATTTCCTTAATATAAACTTCGCAAGTTTCATCGATAACTACATTTGTAAAAATTCAATCTCAATTTATTTACGCCATTCCTTCAAAGAATTCTATTGTCTTACTGTCTTCGGTCAGTTTCACAACCGCTTTTTTCCAATCAGGTCTTTTCCCTGAATGCATTCCCATTCTTTTAATCTTGCCTAATACTCTTGAAGTAGTTACTTTTTCTACTTTTACACCAAATATCTCTTCAATTGCTTTTTTGATTTCAATTTTATTGGCATCTAGCGCCACAACGAAGGTGTATTTTCTGTCTGCTGTTTGCTCCATACTTTGCTCAGAAATAATAGGTCTAATGATGATATCATGTGCATCTCTCATTATGCGTACACCTCCTCAATCTTTTCAACCGCATCTTTGGTGACAATAAATTTATCATGGTTTAATATATCATAAACATTTAATGTGTTTACAAGCGTAGTTGTTACCCCCGGGATATTTCTTGTAGACTTGATTAAAGTCTCATCTTTTTCAGGAAGTACAATCAGCGCTTTTGAATCTACTTTAAGATTATCTAACACTTTTACCATTTCTTTAGTTTTAATATTCTCTAACTTCAAGCTATCTAATACTAAAATTTCATTATCTAATACTTTGGAACTAAGAGCAGATTTTAGTGCTAATCTCTTTACCTTTTTATTTAAGGAGTATTTATAACTTCTTGGCTTAGGCCCTAAAGCTACACCACCTTTTACCCATTGAGGAGATCTAATACTACCTTGTCTTGCTCTTCCTGTTCCTTTTTGTCTCCAAGGCTTTGCACCACCACCACGAACTTCTGCTCTGGTCTTAGTGCTTTGAGTACCTTGTCTCTGATTCGCTAAATAATTTACTACAACTTGATGAAGAACAGTTTTATTAACTTCTGCTCCAAAAATATCGTCATTTAACTCTATATCACCAACTTGCTTACCGCTCATATCATATAAAGCTACTTTAGGCATAATACATCCTCCTTTCCTACAAATTGTTATTACGCTTTAACAGAGTTTTTAATAACAAGTAATCCACCTTTAGGTCCAGGTACTGCACCCTTCACTACAAGAATATTTTTTTCAGCATCTACTTTTATAATATCAAGATTCTGAATAGTGACTTTATCTACACCCATATGTCCAGGTAACTTTTTACCCTTAAATACTTTTGAAGGGTCACTATTCGCACCCATAGATCCAGGTCCTCTATGATAGTGGGAACCGTGTGTCATTGGTCCTCTGTGCGCTCCCCATCTTTTGATGGTACCGGCAAATCCCTTACCTTTACTGATACCGGTTATATCTACTTTTTCTCCTTGTTCAAAAACATCAACCTTAATTTCGTCTCCAACGTTCAGTGCATCACTATTATCTAATCTAAATTCTTTTAAGTATTTCTTAAAATTAACTTTTGATTTTTCAAAATGTCCTTTTAAAGGTTTGTTAACCTTCTTTTCTTTTATATCGGCAAATCCAACCTGTATCGCATTATATCCATCATTTTCAACTGTTTTCTTTTGAACTACTGTACAGGGGCCTGCTTCTATAACAGTTACTGGAATAATTCTACCTTCTTCATCAAAAAGCTGAGTCATTCCGATTTTTTTACCTAAAATTGCTTTTTTCATTATAGCACCTCCTAAATGGTTATTGGTTCGCAATCACGAACATGACCGTATTTCTAGTTAAGAATTAAGAATTAGAAGTTCACCAGCTAAAACAAGTATCATTTTACATAGATTCCATTAATAAACTATTTATTTCAAGCGAATTCATGTTTTCTCTAGCATTAATTTAATTTTCATTCTTCATTCTTAATTGCTTCTTTAAAGTTTGATTTCAATGTCTACGCCTGCCGGTAGGTCAAGTCTCATTAAGGCATCAACTGTTTTTGGGGTTGGAACCAAAATGTCTATCAGTCTTTTATGCGTTCTCATTTCAAACTGCTCACGAGAATCTTTGTACTTATGAACTGCTCTTAAGATCGTAATAATTTCTTTTTTAGTTGGTAGCGGAATAGGTCCTGATACTTTCGCTCCTGTTCTCTTAGCAGTTTCTACGATTTTTTCAGCTGATTGATCCAATAACATGTGATCATAAGCCTTTAATCTGATTCTGATTTTTTGTTTTTCTGCCATACATTTCCCTCCTTCAATCGTACGTTGAATTTTGATACGCACGACAGCGGTTAAAAACTGTACACTGTGCCGGGTGTTTCTTTTTTTTCTATAATTAAACCCAGATTACAGTCAAATGACATAACCTGGGCACGAAAAAACTATGCTTAACAGTATAGTATCCTCACACACTATACCCGCACACTGTTTCACCACAAACAATTTTAACGACCAATTCAATTGAAAAAAACAATCAAAATTGGCACGCCACTATTTAAATGGCCCGCATTATAAAATGCAGTAAAGTGTACAGTGACTCTGTCGCCCGGTTTCTTGAATCGGACATTCTCCGTAGAAATTACCTAACCTGCTGATTAGCAACCTTCTACATCATCGTATGCCATGTCACAACTATTATATCATACATGATAATTATTTCTTTTTCAAGTACTTTTTTAAATTTTTTGACTTTTTTTTATAACATATAGAAAAGTATATTTTCCCTTTCGTTTTACATTTTGCATTAAATGTATTTCGAAAAAGGCTTCATTATTAAAATGCTTCAGAAGCTTTTTTTTAATCATTCGGATTTTTGAGTATTTTAATACACTCATATGAATAGATAGAGTAGACAGCGTAAAATATATAATGTATATTATTAAAAGAATGCATGCTTTTTGTGTAAAGGAGTCCAATTAATATGAGAACAATTACCATTAAACAGAATGATGCAAATCAACGCATTGATAAGTTTCTACAAAAATACTTTAAAACTATGCCTCTTGGCTTAATTTATAAATATATTAGAAAAAAGCGCGTTAAAGTAAATGGAAAAAAGGTTGAAATCAATTATAAGTTATCCGAAGGTGACGTTATCGATTTATATATTAATGATGAATTTTTTGAACAGGCTTCCCCGCAACAACTCTTTAAACCAACCGATTCAAAAATCAATATTATTTATGAAGATAAAAACATTATTCTGATAGATAAAGAACCCGGCATGATTGTTCATGCCGATGAAAATGAACAATCAAATACATTAATTACACATGTTCAGAGTTATCTATACTATAAAAAAGAATACCAGCCCCATCTTGAAAATACATTTGCTCCTGCTCTCTGTAATAGAATTGACCGTAACACTGGCGGAATTGTCATCGCTGCAAAAAATGCAGAAACACTAAGAATTATAAATGAAAAAATTAAAAATAAGGAAATTAAAAAATTCTATCTTTGTATTGTAAAGGGTATTTTGAAAAAAAAAGAAGGCAACCTTACAGATTACCTTACAAAAGACTGTTCTTTAAATAAAGTGTTTATTTCAGCCAAAGCAAAGACGGGCGGGAAAAAAATTGTAACAAAATACAAAGTATTGAAAGAAAAGAATAACATTAGTTTGCTGGAAGTTGAATTAATCACCGGAAGAACACATCAGATACGTGCTCATCTTGCATCTATCGGTCATCCTCTTTTAGGAGATGACAAATATGGAGATAAGGCTTTCAATCGCTCCATGGGATTTAAATATCAGGCCTTATATTCGTACAAGCTAAAATTTGATTTTGTCAGTGATGCGGGAACATTAAACTATTTAAAAGGTAAAACTTTCATATTAACAGAAGTGCCTTTTACAAAAATTTTTGAAATATGAGCAATTAAATCTAAGGAATTTAAAACATTTTTCTTTTACACTTTGGTCAAAATTTCTGATAATATTATTGCATATTGGACTGTCATTTGTCGAAATATGTCTACAAATTAATCTAACTTTTTATGAAATCTTAAGGTTGCTAATGTTAACAGTGAAGCACCCAGTACCGCTAATACCGTAATCGGGTAGGTAAGGTCTTGAAATGTTAAACCTTTCAGGATGATTCCCCTTATAATATCTAAAAAATAAGTCAGCGGCACTGCATATCCAAGCCACTGGATGACCAGAGGCATAGCTTCTCTTGGAAACATAAAGCCGGATAATAGTACGCTGGGAAGAATAAATAGTACTACACCTTGCATCGCCTGAAGTTGATTTTCAGCCATAGTAGAAATAAAAATCCCAATTGCAAGCGCACAGGTAACAAATCCTGCACCCAGAAGCATTAGCAAACCTATACTTCCCTTGATGGGAACGTGGAATATATGAGTTCCCAGAAATAATACTCCTATAAAATCAGCAAACCCTATAAAAATATATGGAATAAGCTTCCCAAGTATAAGTTCTAACCTTTTAATAGGAGTTACAATTAACTGCTCTATGGTCCCTCTTTCTTTCTCCCGAACAAGAGCAAAAGCTGTTAACATAACTGTAATATTCTGCATAATAAGACCGATCAATCCCGGTATAGTAAACAACTCACTTTTCAGGCTGGGGTTATACCATACGCTAGAACGTAAATCAATTCCCCCGCTATTATAAAAACCATAACTTTTTTTATGAACAATCTTTTGTTTTAAATCTAAAGAAAAACTTTGTCCTACCAAAAGTCCGCTTGAAAGGGCAGTTCTCGCTACTGTAGGGTCGGAACCGTCTACTATAAACTGTACTTGAGGCGGAATCCCTTTTATAATTTTTTTACCATAATCGGGAGGAATAATCACTCCTGCTTTTGCCTTACCGGTATCAATTAGCTTTTTAATTGTATCATTACTGCTTACGTCATAATTGATTACAAAATAGTTGGAATTTTGAAACGCATGAATGAGTTCCCGACTTTCCTGACTGCGGCTCATATCAAAAACAGCCATAGAAATATGGTCCACTTCAGTTTTAACGGCATAGCCGAAAAGAAAAAGCATCATCAGCGGCATACCAATCGCAATACCTAAACTGACACGGTCTCTTCGTATCTGAATAAATTCCTTTTTAATAATAAACCATAACCGTCTAACACTCATCCTCTTGCTCCCCCTCCTTTAAAAATTTCATATCCTGAAAAGATGCCATGATTTTAGTACCGGTCTGCTGTTCAACGTATTGAATAAATACATCTTCAAGGGTGTACGCATGTCGCTCTTTCATCAATCGGTCCGGGGAATCCAAAGCCATAAGCTTTCCATTAAAAATGAATCCTATCATATCGCAGCTCTGTGCTTCATCCATATAATGAGTAGTGACCAGGACACTAATTCCCTGTTTAGAAAGACGGTGTATAATATTCCAGAATATCCGCCTTGAAACAGGGTCAACACCGGCCGTTGGCTCGTCTAAAATGAGTAGCCTGGGTTTATGGATAAGCGCACATCCCAATGCCAATCTTTGTTTCCATCCGCCGGATAATTGCCCTGCCAGCCTTTTTTCTTTTCCTGTGAGATTTGCCATCGCAATTAATTCTTTTTTTCTTTCTTTAATGTCTCTAGGCTTTAATCCGTAAATTCCCGCGTAAAAATCCAAATTTTCTTCTACTGTTAAATCTTCATATAAGCTAAAACGCTGCGACATATATCCAATATTAGTCTTGATTTTTTCCGGCTGCTTTATCATATCAAAGCCTAATACTTTTCCCGTACCTGCAGAAGGAGTTAACACGCCACACAACATGCGAATGGTAGTTGATTTACCAGAACCATTCGGACCGAGGAATCCAAATATGCAGCCTTTGGATATTGAGAAGCTAATGCCATCCACCGCAGTAAATTGGCCAAACTTTTTTGTCAAATTTTGAACTTCAATTGCATATTCCATCATGAAATCGCCTCACATATTTTCACATATTTATCTAATAAAAGCCAAATTGCCAATGAAAAAATTTATTAATTGAATATTCAAAGGGAATTCGGAATTTCATTAATGAATACATCTACCATCATACCCGGTCTTAACTGCTGCTTTGCATTGTCCAGATCAATCTTCACTTCCATGAGCGTTTTCGCCTTTTCTTCTTTAGTTTCTACATTTCGAGGTGTAAACTCTGCTTCAGAAGCTACAAACGTAATCTTTCCCTTAAATACTTTATCTGGAAATGCATCACTGGTGACATCTAATTCCTGACCTACTTTCACCATTGAAATATATTTTTCCGGAATATAAATTTTTACCCACACATCATTCATATCCATAACTGTCGCTATCGGGGATGCTGCTGATACCATTTCTCCCGTCTTTACAAAAGTATAAACAACTCTTCCACCGTGAGGTGAATAAATCTCTGCTTTACTCAGCTGTAAGTCAGCCAATTCTAATGACACTTTTGCCTGTTCGACTGCTGCTTGCATTGTATTGATAGATTTTAAAGCAGGGCCTTCTTCCAATAGATTTCGTTTTGCAGCTGCTCCTGATATATTCGCCTTTAGCGCATCAATTGTGCCTTCAGTTGTAGCAATACTCATTTTTAATTCCTCTATTTGCTGAAGAGTAGCTCCTCCAACTTCATACAACGCTTGTAGATCTTCCAGCTTTTTGTTTAAGATATTCAATACTTTTTCTTGTGCCCGGACATTGGCATATAACTGATCAATATTAGCCTGTACCTGCTCTATCTCCTGGCTTCTGGAACCGGCTAACAGCTCATCTAGCTTTGCCTGATTAACTGCTACCAGTTTCTCTGCCTCTTTCTTTTGTATTTTCAATGCCTCTTTATCCAAAACTGCTACCAAACTATTTTTGGCAATATTCTGTCCTTCCTGTATTTTTAACTCCTTCACTTTTCCACTGATTTCACTATATATATTGTATTGCTCTGCCTCTACAATTCCTGTAAATACTTTTGATTCATTGGCTTTACCAGTACAAGACGACAAAAGTATTACAATGATAATAGCAAATATAAATATTGATATTTTACGCATGCTAAAACCCCCTCACAATAAAATCATAAAAATATGTTTATTTTTCCTCAATCCAAATCTTAATCTTACCCCTTAATTGTTCTGGCTGCTATTCCTTCAAATAAGATATCTACGATTTGATCTAATTCCCCACTTTCACTTAGAGATAAATCTAATTTTTCATAAAGCATAAGCTTGCTGAGCACCATAAAAAATACCATACCTACGAATGAACGCGTTGCTACCTCAGCATTAACTTCTGCCTTAATTTTTCCTTCCTTTTTCTTTTTTTCTATATATGCCACTGCCACGTCCATGCTAGGTCTCACTACTTTTTCAACCCATACTTTTCGTAAATCCGGATGAAATTGTATTTCTGTAAAAAGGATTTTCACCAGTGGAAGATTTGCCTCAATTACCTTTAAACGTTCTCTAAGAAGGGCTTTGATTACTTCCTTTTCATTTGCATTTGAATCTTTATAATTCGTTAAAAATTCTCTCAATGAATCCACTACCACGGTTTGCGCATAAGATTCGATAACTTTTATAAGTATTTTCGAAAGAATATCTTTTTTTGTTCGAAAATATCTGAATATAGTTCCTTCTGCCACTCCGGCTTCTTTTGCAATTTCGCTGGTAGTAGAACCATGATAGCTTTTTTGTGAAAAAACCTTTACTGCAGCTTCTATAATTGCATTTTCTTTATCTCCCTGCTTTTTTCTTACCATATCGGCCACCTCCTAAATGAGTGATTACTCACTTATTATTTTACTCTTTTTATGATATTTGCAAAGTGTTCTTTTACATTTTTTACAAAAGATTTTAAACAAACTTTTGCACAAGCTGTTCCCTAAATGATAAAAACCGACATCCAAAAATGTCGGTTTTTATCCTATAATCCAAATTTTAATCTAAGTCTTAATCTTTACCTTTATTTATCCCCCTATTTTCCTCTTTAACATGCTCATGTGTCTTTAAATGCTCCATACAGTATTCATAATCTCCTTCGCAGTCAATACAATACCGGAAATCCATATTTGGGTCATCCTTTTCTGTTATACCACAAATTGTACATCTATGCATGGTAAAATTTCTTGGCAGCTTAGCATTGAATTTTTTTCTATTGCTATAAACCTGTCTTCTTGTTTTCGCACTGGTAAAAAAGTCACGTCCAAAAAATATGAAATAGTTAATGATAGAAACAATTGCAATAATTTTATACGGAAGTGGTTGAAACAGTACGGTAATTCCTATCCCCGCCCAACTGAGCCAAGCTAAGTACTTTATTTTTATAGGCAATATAAAAAATAACAATAATTGAAAATCCGGATATACATGCGCAAAGGCTAAAAAAAGTGATAAATTCAAATAGGTAGATGTTGCTCCGCCTCCAGTTATAAATACTGCTGCGGTTGTCCCTATCATACCAAGAAGGTAGTACATATTAAATCGGAAACTACCCCATTCATGTTCTAAGCCATTGCCAATCAAATAATATAAATAGAGGGCAAATATAATCCATAAAGGTGAGGCCTGCGGTGGAATAAAAATATAGGTAATTAATCGCCACACTTCACCCTGCAGCACCAACGAAGGATAAAGCATTAATTTATCAATAAATGTACCGGTACGATCTATATACATTAATAAATATACAAATGCGTTCAAGCCCACAATATATGTCATCAATCCTCTTATGGCAAAATGTCCAAATTTCTGTTCTAGTTTATCCAGCCAATTCACATCTAACACGCCTTTCTAAACATTTATTCTATCTCTTCATTCCCTAATGACAGGCAATATATCGATAACCAATATCTAAATTTAAAATAAATTAATGTAATTATCGATGAAATTAACCAATTAAATTGTACTATATTCACAGATATATGAAAAGACCGTATCACGAGAAAAATATAAATGCAATGCTAATTTTTGTAAAAACTATTCCGCACATAGATCTATTTCAAGTACCACACTTCCTCGCATAACTTTATGGTTAATTCAGTTCTGTAAAATTATTACAAAACCCTGATTCTTTTTAGTAATAATTTTAACCAAATTTTTACTTATATTTAAACCCGATTTCATTTATAATAGTTATAATAGTTATAATTTGAATATATTTACTTTTTATATTATATATGTAAAAAAATAATGTTTTTTGTTGTTTTAACATATACTGATTGGGTATATACATCATAAAGGGCAAATTTGTACAGGAATAAATATACATGAAACATAATATACATAAATTGAATATACATAAAATTAATGTACATATCACAAATAAATACTTAAGGAGGATGCATTATGCGCAGCAAGGAATGTATTGCAATGATTTTAGCAGGAGGTCAGGGTAGTCGCTTAGGAATTCTTACTAAGAAATTAGCTAAACCTGCTGTTTCTTTCGGAGGTAAATACCGTATTATTGATTTTGTCCTTAGCAATTGTTCTAATTCTAATATTGATACGGTAGGGGTGCTTACCCAATATCAACCTTTAGTATTAAATTCCTATATTGGTATCGGCGACCCCTGGAACTTAAATCGAAAAGACGGTGGTGTCACTATACTCCCTCCTTATGTAAGGGAAAAAGGTGCTGAATGGTATAAAGGAACAGCAAATGCAATTTACCAAAATATCCATTTTATTAACCAGTACAACCCTAAATATGTGCTTATTCTATCAGGAGATCATATTTATAAGATGGATTATGCTAAGATGCTGGACTTCCATAAAGAAAATAATGCCGATGCTACTATTTCGGTTATAGAAATACCATGGGAAGAAGCCTGCCGTTTTGGAATTATGAATACTGCAGAAAATAATAAAATTAAAAGTTTCGAAGAAAAACCTAAAATTCCTAAAAATAATTTAGCTTCTATGGGTGTTTATATCTTTTCCTGGGAAATTTTAAAGAAATATTTAATAGAAGATGAACAAGACCCTACTTCAAACAACGACTTTGGTAAAAACATTATTCCAAAAATGCTCAATGATAGACTTGAAATGTATGCCTATCCTTTTAAGGGTTATTGGAAAGATGTAGGTACAATTGAAAGCTTGTGGGAAGCGAATATGGATCTGTTGTCCGATCCTTCAGCATTAGATTTGCACGACCCTGAATGGCCAATCTATTCTGTAAACTCAACTCAGCCACCAAATTACCTGGCAGCTACGGCAAAAGTCCGCCGTTCATTAATCAATGGAGGTTGTCAGATATTTGGCGAAGTTGAAAATTCTGTACTATTTCCCGGTGTTTATATTGGTGCAGGTTCGCAAATTAAAAACTCCATTATTATGCCTAATGTGAAGATTCAATCAAATGTGAAGATTGAAAGTGCAATTATTGCCGAAAATACCATTATATCAGAAGGATGCCAAATCGGATATACAGAAATTCAATCAAAATATAATTCTGAACACAAACACCCTTATATTACGGTAGTTGGAGAAAATATACTGATTCCTAAAAATTCAAAAATCAGTAAAAAAGCAGTGGTAAGCGTTGAAGATTTCCAACAACACGAATTAACGACATGTAATGTATCGTAACCGCTTTTAGTTCGGAGTTTCTATTGTGAGATAAAAAAGTCTTTTTATAAAAGAATTAAAAATGCCTTTTGATAGACAGTCGCAAACTTTTACACCATAATGGCTTGCACCAGAATAGTAAGGCGAACCGTCAAAAGCAACAGATAAATTAGAGGTATCACCTAAAATCCCCATTTTTGCAGAAGTATCAACTACACAACGTGCTAGAAACTGCTGGAGGATTTGTTCGGGTCTAAAATCAGGTAATCTACCTTCTAATGCTCTTTTAACAAGTTTTTTGACAATGCCAGAACGTTTATTGGGGAGCTTTTGATTAGCTTTGAGTTTTTTCTTAGGTTTAGGAGTAAAACGTCTAACTTTAAGTTTTCTTTTAATATGTTTCTTATGAGAAGCAGTCCAGAAGCGTATGAGAAGGTCATAGCATGAAGGATGGAAGGAGCTTTAGGAGAATCAAAACCACAAATATCAAATAGAAGAAGATCATTCCTTAGCTTTGTAACCCATTTTGTGATAGAATGTTCCTGTAAGTCAAGCATTAAGATGAGAGATCGAATAATCCCTTGCTGATTTTTAGCTGGGCGGCCAAAATCAGAGTACAAAGGCTTGACTATGTGAAGCAGGTTATCAAGGTTGAGGAGATTGATAATCCTTATGAAGTTGCCAATCACGTAACATATTAAAAACCTCCAAAATAGATTAAGTAGACATAATTCTATTTTGAAGGATAATGCGTTAGATTGTAATCGGTAATATTAAGCAATAGAAGTAAATAGTGGTAATCTACTACTGGAAACTATACAAAAAATTAGTCAAGAAGTAGGGGTGAAGCCAAAAGGCTGAGCCTTGAAATAGAGTAAATTAAAGCTCTCAGAGTTTTCGAGAGCGTACAAACTTAAGAAAAGGGGTTGCCCTAAACCAAATTTTAGGCAACCCCGAAATATATTTGAAATGTACAAATTTTCGTATCTACCTCATTTTTACCGCTCTCTGATAATTGTTTCGTAAATGGTTTCTTCCAGTTGCTCACCTTCCTCATCAAAAATTTTTGTGAAGATATACACTTTTTCCTGCTCTTTATTCATTCACATCCCTCCTATAACAAATATATTAAAAAAGGTACTTGTTTCAGTACTATGTTTTCAAAATTTTCAAAAAATATAATCAATCAACATAACTTTCTATACTTTTCTGCCGCTTTATAATTGTGGTCTGAAATAACGGTCTCAATACTACTGACTCCTGGGAGAATGAACTTTCCTCCCCCAGTATATCCTGCTACTGCATGGGGTTTAATTAATCCGGTTAGAATCCTTAAATACGTTTGAGCAACATATTTATTAATATGTACCGGTGTACCTCTGAAAGTTTTACAAATTTTTAATCGCAAATTTTAACAAAAAATGACACCCTCTATAGATGTCTAAATAATAAACGAATTATCTCTAAAATGATTAGAAATGATAATAAGCATTGTAGCATTATTACTTATATAAAATGCTTTGTCATTAGTATCAAATCATTATATTGATTTTATTAAAATATAAAAGCTCTACGATAAACTGAAGTCTACCATAGAGCTTTCATATTTGCCAAATTTTCATATAGAATTAGAGGTAAAAACTAACATTATATTTTTTGCCTAATCCCTTTAATTCCTGATAAACAACATCAGATATTTCAATACCTTTTTCTTTTCTTTCCTTACGACGACGTTGCTCAATTTCACCTGGTACAAAAAGTTCCTCTACTCCAGGATTTTTAGGTAACGCTTTAATCTCTGAAATCATTTGCTCAACTCTATCTTTGAATCTATCAACATCTGTATATTTGCATATATCAATAGCACAAAATATATGCCCTACATTTTGAGGATTAACAAAATCGTTCCACATATTGTTAAGATGTGGTCCAAATTGTGCTCCACTTAAGATACCACATAAGATATCCATAATCAACGACAAGCCATATCCTTTAGGTCCACCTATCGGAAGTACTGTTCCTTTAGATGCTTCCACTGCATTTGTAGTCGGTTTACCTTCCTTAGTAATTGCCCAACCTTCAGGTATATCCTTGCCAAGCTTTGCGGCAAGAATAATTTTACCCATTGCAACAATACTTGGCGCCATATCAAGAATTATAGGTTCTCCCTTTGTAGGAATAGAAACTGCAAGGGGATTAGTGCCTACATATGCTTTGTAACTTCCCCAAGGTGCTATATTAGGAGGAGCATTAGTGCCTGTTACACCCACCATGTTTTGTTCCGCAGCCATTTTTACAAAATATGATGCCATACCATAGTGATTGGAATTATTAACTGTAATAAAACAACAACCACTTTCTTTTGCTTTATCAATACACTTTTGCATAGCTCGAACGCCTACCACCATGCCCATTGAATTGCATGCATTAATGGCAGCGCCTGCGGCGTATTCCTGCTCGATTTTTATTTCACATTTATTAGCCACAACGCCTTTTTCTAGACGCTTCATATAAATGGTCATACGACTTACTCCATGAGACTCAACTCCACAAAGATCCGCATCTACAAGGCTGTCTGCTATTATAAATGCTTCCTCCTCGGGAACATTTTGTGTCATAATAAGCTTTTTACAATAATCGCGTAAAACTCTGTAATCAACAATATATGAATTGTTCAAACTTTAGCTCTCCTTTCGTAATAAAGTGAAACTTACTTCAGATGGAGTCTTTATACAATAGGCCATTGCGGTTTTTTATTTGTAAGTATCTCATCAATTCCCATCGCCGCACCAACTGCCATACGTATTAAAGCTTCCTTCGTACTTGCGGCATTGTGTGGAGTCATAATTACATTATCCATTTTTAAAAGAGGATTATCCATCTTTGCCGGCTCAGGATCGCTTACATCAAGTCCCGCACCTGCAATTTGACCTTCTTCAAGCGCTTTTATAAGAGCAATTTCATCAATAATTTGTCCTCTCGCTGTATTAATAATATATGCACTCGTCTTCATAAGCTCAAATTCCCTACTACTTATAATCTTATTGGTATCTTTATTTGCAGGTATATGTATACTGATGAAATCAGACTCTCTAAACACTTTCTCCCAGCTATCTGTAAGATAGACCTCATCTATCATCTTACGGTTTGGAATATATGGATCATATGCCAATACCTTCATATCAAAACCATTTTTTGCCATCTTAGCTACGCTGCTACCAATACGACCCAATCCGATAAGACCAAGAGTCTTTTCGCTTACTTCTGTACATGGAATTTTATCCTTAATAGAAAAATTGTTATTTTGATATTCTTTAGCCATAAAAGGTATTTTTTTTGCACAAGCAAGAATTAAAGAAAAAGCATGCTCTGCTACTGAGATTGTATTTGCATTCGGAACATTAACAACTCTTTTCCCATATCTTTTTGCAGCATCAATATCTATCGTATCTACTCCTACTCCATGTTTTGCGATAACCTTCAGTTTCTTAGATGCCCTAATTACTTCCTCATTCATCGGAGCTACACGAACAATAATTCCGTCACAGTCGTCTAGATCCTCTATGAGTGTCTGCGTATCGATACCACGCCCTATTTTAAGTTCATATCCTCTATCAATGAGATATTGCTTTCCTTCATTAGCTATTTCTTCAGGAATTAATATTTTAAATGACAAATTTATTCTCCTCCTATAAATAGGATTAGTACGACTTTATCTCATTTACTAATGATTAATATTTAGCATAATCGTCAATAATTTCTACGCCCTTTTCGGAAAGAATTTTGTCAACCCACGCTCTATCAAATGTACCATTTGCAATATCTTGATATGCCTTTTGCTCATTTTTAAATTGAACTGTTGCTTTTTCTATAAGGTATTTGGCATCTGCGGGCTTAATAATCACAACACCGTCACCATCACCTACTATAATGTCTCCCGGACATACCACTTGCCCACCTATACAAACAGGAACGTTAATTTCGCCCGGACCATTTTTATAAGGACCTTTAGGCTGTATACCTCTTGCATATACAGGAAATTCTAGTGTCTCAAGTGTATCTGCATCACGAATGCAACCATCGATTAAAAAACCAGCAATACCTTTTCTCTTTGCATAATTAAACATTATATCGCCACACAAAGAATGATCCATGCATCCTTCTCCATCAATAACGATAATATCACCTGCTTGTGCCATATCAAGCGCCTTATGAAACATAAGATTATCACCCAATGGTGCTTTTACTGTAAAAGCACTACCCAATAACGCAACTTTATTAAATGGTCTTATGGCAGTATCAATACAGCTGATTCTTCCCATGTTATCTGCTATATTAGCAACAGGAATTCCCTTGAATCCTTCTATTAATTCCTTTGCAGGTCTATTTATTTTTGTATAAATTCTAAATCCTACTGACATAACATTCACCTCATCTATAGTATTAATTTTTATTTATAAATATCTGGTGTAGTAATACACCAAAATAGACATCCTTTATCAAAACTTGATCATGATTTCTGCTTAAAGCATTATTTATGCATTGTGTGTACTTTCTTCATATTTTGTTTGCATTTTCTTTTGCATATATCTTCCTATGTATGGTGCAAATACTGCTAAAACAATTAAGATAAAAAAGCCTTTACCATAGATTTAAAAAGAAATCTATGGTAAAGGCTTTTTGGCTGATGCTTCATGTATTACATCGCTTCAACATATTTACTATCTGAAGAAGGTATAGGTTTTTTCTTTTCCGCTCTTAATTTTCTTTCTAAGTTTTCCGGCTCTAACGCGATTTGTTGATTATTCATCAATCCTGCAATTCCAACAAGCTTTTCTTCTTTTCCGCTTTTACAGATTTCACAATTGCATTCCGACTCATAGTGAATCGGTTCTTTATATGTTGTAATCACACCTTCAAAATTTCTCAGTATAACTTTCCCGTGACTTTGAGAAACTATATAATTAGGCATTACAGGAATTTTTCCTCCTCCCCCGGGTGCATCTACTACAAAGGTAGGAACGGAAAATCCCGATGTATGACCTCTAAGGCCCTCAACAATTTCTATACCTTTAGCTACTGTTGTTCTAAAGTGTTCCAATCCCATTGAAAGGTCACATTGGTAGATGTAATAAGGCCGCACCCTTATATCAACCAAATCATGCATTAATTTTTTAATAACATGCACACAGTCATTTATTCCTCTTAACAATACCGTCTGATTACCAAGCGGTATTCCTGCATCTGCAAGCATTTCACAAGCTTTCTTAGATTCAGGAGTAATTTCATTTGGATGATTAAAATGCGTATTTAACCATATCGGATGATATTTTTTAAGCATATTAACTAGCTTCTCTGTTATTCTCTGCGGCATTACAACCGGTGTCCTTGATCCAATTCTTACGATTTTTACATGGGGAATTTCTCTTAACCGTTTAATGATATATTCTAACTTATCATCCGATATAAGTAAAGCATCTCCACCTGATAAAAGCACGTCTCTAATTGCCGGTGTTTTTTCGATATAATCTATTGCATTATTAATTTGCTCCATAGGCAGCCCTTTATCATGCTGTCCCGCAAACCTTCTTCTAGTACAATGTCGACAGTACATCGCACATTGATCTGTAACCAAGAGAAGGGCTCTATCCGGATATCTGTGTGTAAGTCCCGGAACAGGAGAATCACCATCCTCATGTAGTGGGTCTAAAAGATCTGCTTCTGATTTATGTAATTCCAAAGCTGTAGGGATGGCTTGCTTTCTTATAGGGTCTTTTGGGTCATTAGGATCTATTAAAGATAAGTAATAGGGTGTTATAGCCATTCTTAGATTTTTCAGACACTTTCTGGCCCCTTTTTCTTCTTCAATCGTTAATTTGATATATTTTTTAAGTTCACTTACAGTTTCTATTCGATTTTTCACTTGCCATTTCCAATCATTCCATTGATCATCACTAATATCTCCGAAAATCTCCTGTCTTCTATTTGTTTTCATGGTCAGGTCCCCCTTATAAATTTATTAGTTGGTTCCTTCTTATAAAAATCCGCAATGCTTATACTGTGTTGAACTTAAAAAATCTTCTTTACTTCAGTATATGAAAATAGTCTGCATTAAGTTAATATATTATGTCGGCAAAATTCATATGGCTCGTATCCTTTTCCTTATTCCAATTATCTCTTGTTTTATAGTAATATACTGAAATTTTAAACCCTGATTAGATAGGTTTATACCAAACATTCATACTTTCCAAACTGCCCGATATATTTGTATTATTCACTAACGTTCCCGAGTAAGTATAACCCATTTTTGCAAATGTGCTATTCATACCGTATGAAACCGCACGGGCAATTGTATATGCAGTTTTTATCCCTTTATTGTGCATCTCTTGTTCCATTTTATCCAATAGGTAGAGTGCAAATTTATTACCTCTGTATTCGGGCAATGTTGCAAAATCTGTCATCTCTACATTTTGTGTTTCCAAATCCATTTCGGAAGAAGCAAGGGCTACAATGTTACCTTTGTGCCATACACCAAAATATTCTATATTTTTTTCCATCGTTTTTTGAATATATGATGGTTGGTGGATGGGAAATGGATATGATTCAAAAATTAATTTATATACATCTGCCATTTCCGGAGCGTCTTGTGGTCTTGCTTTTCGATACTCAAAATGTTCATTTAGAGAAAAGATTCTTTTAACCTTTTCTTTTTTAAGTGCAGTTTCCAACACATGTTCAATTGTTGCTTGATTATGTATTATCTTTCGCTCGGCTGAAAAATATTTGCCCATAAAAAAAGCATCTTCTGTGCCTTTATAAAAATTAGGAACATTAGCTTCTATCACATATTCATTGTCTAAAAAAAGTTGTTTACTGGAAGCAGGTATTTTAGCAAAGATCTTGGTATAATTATGCTGCTTTGCCAGTTCATCTAATTTAGGAATAATATCAAATGTGTCCCTTTTATCCATTTTCATTAAATATATCCGATTATTTTCTTTTCCATGCTGAATCGTTGAATTTCCTATTTTGAGAATTGTATCACCCATTTATTTTCCTCCATAAAATTTCTACATCATTTCTATATATATTATATGCACTTCTTTAAATAAAAAGCAAACAACTAACAATCCTATTTTATCATATAAATTGTTAGTTGTCAAATAACGTAATTTTTTAAAGCAATTTTTACCAAATCTTGCTTCTGCCATAGGTTTAAAGATAATAAAAGGACATATTAGAATCATCTTCATAGAAATAAATTTTTATAAAAAATATATCATGACCACCTTAAAGAAGATATATTTGCATAGATATTTGTCACCTGCAAAAATACTGTTTTTAGATGAATAGAAAAACCTCCCTTAATGGATAGGAGGTTTTTAGAAATAAATCTTATTTCAAAAATTACATAAAGTTTTTTAAAACCATTTGCAGTTCAGATAACTTTTGCTGTAGTAAAGCATCATTTTTTGCTTCAACTACAAGTCTAAGGTAAGGTTCCGTATTGGACGGCCTGACATTAAACCACCAGTGGCTAAATTCAATTCTGTATCCATCGAAATCATAAAAGGCCACCGGCTCTTCTTTTGTTGTAAATTCGTTTTTAAGCTGTTCCATTGCTTCCTGTTTTTTTTCAATGCGAAAGTTTATTTCACCGGAATAAGCATAAGCTTTTATTGAATCTATTAAAGCTGATAATGCTTTTCCCGCTTTCTTCATTCTACTCACAACATTTAATACAATAAGGCTTGCCAAAACACCTGAATCACAGTTAAAAAAATCACGAAAATAATAGTGCCCTGCTAATTCACCGCCATATATAGCCTGAATTTCCCTTAACTTTGTCTTTGCATAAGCATGTCCTACTTTCCACATATGGGGCGTACCGCCAAGCTTTTGTATATATTCGGATACCGATTTTGATGTTCGGATATCATGAAGTACATTTCCCTTTTCTTTTTCAAGGTAATAATGTCCGATAACACCTATGATCAAATCTGGAGAAATAAACTGTGCTTTTTCATCAACAAAAATGACTCTATCTGCGTCACCGTCATAAATAATCCCAATATCACATTTATTTTGCAGAACCAATTTTTTTAATGCTTCAACATTTTCTTCAATCAACGGATTCGGTTCGTGATTAGGGAATGAACCATCTAATGTATCATACAAATACTTCGGGGAACTTCCTAAAATATCTTTTATCAGGATGGATGCCATACCATTTGAACAATCAATACCAATGGTAAGATTAGAAATATCCGGCGCATATTGTTTTAAAAATTTGATATATTCTTCTTTCACCTCATAATGATGAAGCTGTCCTTTTTTTTCTGATACAACAATTTGTTGTGTTTCAACCATTTTTTCAAGTTCCGCAAGCCCTGATTCATACCCTACGGGTAAAGCACCGGTCTTGGAAATTTTAAGACCGTTATACTCCTTTGGATTATGAGATGCCGTAATCTGTACTGATGCGTCAAAATTGAATTTTGCTGTTGCAAAATACACCATGGGAGTAGTGGAAAGTCCTATAGCATAAACATCTGCACCGCTGTCCATAATACCTTTTGAAAGGTATTCAAATATTTCATCCGAAGAACTGCGCGCATCGCGTCCTACCAACACCTTATCGGCATTTAAAAGTTTAGGTAAGAAATAACCTATTTTGTATACATCTTCTTTATTAAAATCCTCATTGTAAATACCTCTAATGTCGTATGCTTTAAATGCTTTCATATTAACTCCTTCCTTATGTGCCTAACTTTTTAACTCAATCTATAGTCTACCTCTGTTTTAATCTTATATTCTTTTCTATATCATTTCGTATGCAAATGAAACATCTAATTCACCTTTCCCACTGTACATTTAATGAAACATATGCAACCCTTGGCAGTTTACAGGTTAACTGAAAATTGTTTAAATAGAGTATATCAAACATTTATAGGAAAATAAATAGTGATTTCTATAAGACAAAGAGATTGGATCAGAATCCAATCTCTTTATTGAAAATCTATTGATTTATTCAATATTTCCCACTCTTGCAATATCTTCATTTGCTCCTATTACTACCAATACATCGCCTTCTTCTATCATATCGTCCGCCTTCGGTGAAACATTAATTGTTTTCGCTTTTTTAATTGCCATAATATTAATACCGTATTTAACCCTAACATTTAACTGTTTTAATGACTGATGCACCCAGCTGCTCGGTGCAATAATTTCAATAATACTATATTTAGGAGATAATTCAATGTAATCCAATATATTTTTTGACACAAGATTCTGCGCTACTCTGGCGCCCATATCTTTTTCCGGGAGTACCACCCTATCCGCTCCCACATTTCCCCCTATCCTACCATTACTTTATCTTCTAAATATCTATATTTTGAATGTGCCTTATGCGTTCTTGATGCAAGTGCCAAAGCCATTGTTAAGACACCTACTCTGCCTAGAAACATGGTTATAATTAAAGCAAGTTTACTGATATCGCTTAAGCTCGGCGTAATTCCGAGAGACAATCCAACTGTACCAAAAGCAGAAATTGCTTCAAATAATACCTCTACCAATGTAGCATCTTTAAATATAGAAAGAATAACAGTTACAGTAACTACTAATACTACACTGATTGCTGTAATAGCCAGAGCCCGCAGGGCAATAGAATGGTTGATTCTCCTTTCAAAAAGTTCAATGTCCTCTTTACCTTTTATCACTGCGAGTACCGTAAAAATGAGTACACCGACAGTTGCTGTTTTAATACCCCCTGCAGTAGATCCGGGCGAGCCGCCAATAAACATGAGAAACATGGTGACAAACACCGACGCATTGGTCATATCCGGCTGATTGATTGTATTAAAACCGGCAGTTCTGATGGTGACTGATTGAAACATAGATGCCAGCACTTTACCTTTGATATTTAAAGGTTTTAATGTAGCAGGATTATTAAATTCCATTAAAAAAAAGAATATAAAACCAAACACCAGCAAAGCTCCCGTAATACTCAATACTAATTTGGTGTGAAGTTGCAGTCCTCTAAAATTTTTAGCCCTATATACGTCATCCCATACAGCAAAACCAAGCCCACCTATCACAATTAGACTCATAACTACAAGGTTTACGATTAGGTCATCTACATACATAGTCAAGCTGCTAAATTGCTGATATTCGCCCATTAGGTCGAATCCAGCGTTACAGAAAGCGGAGATTGCATGAAAGATACCTTTATATGTGCCATTAACAACGCCAAAATCAGGAATAAACCTTAAGGATAAAATGATTGCTCCTGCCCCTTCAAAAATCAGCGTACCAATCAGTATTCTTTGAATCAGTTTAACAACGCCCTGAATGTTATACTGATTGAGTGATTCTACAATTAATAACCTTTCTTTTAGTGTAATTCTTCGTCTAAGCACAAAGGATAAAAGTGTTGCCATTGTCATAAAACCCAATCCACCAATTTGTATTAAAGTGAGTATTATGATTTGTCCAAAGACAGTCCAGTGAGTATACGTATCGACTACTACCAATCCTGTGACACATACAGCGGAAGTAGCCGTAAAAAGTGCGTTAAGAAAGCCGATGCTTTGGCCGTCTTTAGATGCTATGGGCAAATTTAAAAGTACAGCACCAATCAATATAATAGTAGCAAACCCCAGTACAATCGCTTGTGTCGGGTGTATATTCAATAGATGATTTAAAATCTTTTTTTTCTTAACAATATTTAAAATATAAACCACCTCTTTATCGCATAACCAATCAAACACAAAAAGGTAAAAAGCCTTCAAACTTTGAACCTTATACCGTATTCATTCTAATAGACATTATTATTTTCATTTTAACTGATTTATATGAAAACCTTACTAATTTATTAGTAATGAATTGCATAATGTTTTATAGTTTTAAGCATAAAAAAGCCATAGAGAAACCATGGTCTTTACATGCACATGTTGTCTTCTCTTTCATCGCTTACGAGGTTAGCTGCCGGACTCGAATTGAAAAAGTTATCCTATCTTGTAAGAATTCGCCCCAAAAGTGGTTCCCCGCTTCATAACCGAATTCAGCGTAATTTATTCATTAGTTTGATTTAATTTTAACACCATTGCACTGACAGATCAAAATATTATTGCTATGATTGACATTCGCTTAAAGCTATTTTATCCATTTAACTTACTTATTCGGCATATATCGCCTAAAATCTATATATCTTTAAACTTTATCAGCTAAATCGCCCGTTTAAATGAGGTATAACTTTAGAATTTTTAATATAAATAAAAATGACTGTTCTTAATGAACAGTCATTTTTATTTATATGATATTTATTTGTCCTTTTATATAACTATTTATTTCTTTCTGATAATAACTGTCCTCCGACAGCAACATTATCCATATTATTTTCTTTTATAAGAACTGTAAAAGCTTGTTCCGGAATATTTAAAACTTCCTGAGCGGTTTTTGTCAGTTTTGAAGCAAGTTCTGCTTTCTTTTCTTTGGATAAAACAGGACCTTCGATTTGAATAATAGGCATTTCATACACTCTCCTTTTCTATATATATTTAAAAATCCAGCTATTTTAAGGTACATCTATAGTATTTCTATGTACATAAGCCTTATACCTGAAATGGCTCAAATATTTTTTGGTCTTTTTACTTACCGTATTATCTTTTACTGGTTGCCCGTGTTGCCCCTGTAGAAATGCCGCCATCTACAAGGATGGTTTGTCCAGTTATATATTCGCTCGCATCAGAAGCAAGAAATACAATTGTGCCACTAAGGTCGTCAGGTCTACCAGGGCGCTTCAACGGAATACGGTCGCATAGATATTCCACCCATTCTTTATCTTGGTACAATACCTTCGTCTGTGCCGTTTCAAACCAACCGGGCGCAAGACAATTTACCGTAATGCCATAGATTCCCCAATCATCCGCCAGACTCATGGTCATTTGTTTGACACCACCACGGCTAGCACAGTAAGGTGTTATACCTGCGTAGCCAAATACACTTGTTAGCGATCCGACATTGATAATCCTTCCATATTTTCTTGGGATCATTTTCTTTGCTACTGCCTGCGCCACAAAAAAGCTGCCGCGTAAATTGGTATCAACTACCATATTCCAATCATCCCACGTAACTTCTACCGCAGGTTTTCTGACATTACATCCTGCGTTATTGACAAGAATATCTATCTTCCCGTAGGCATTATACGCAGTTTCTACCATTTTTTGAATACTGTCGTAATCTCGTACATCCAGTTCAACAGGCATTGCTTTTCTTCCCATGCCTTCAATTTCTTCTTTGAAAGATGTCAAACTATCCGCATCCCGGCTGGTAATAACCAGGTCCGCTCCTGCTTTTGCAAGCGCACGGGCAAAATACTGTCCCAGTCCCCTGCTAGTCCCGGTAACGATAGCTACTTTTCCTGTTAAATCAAACAAATCTTTACTCATTATTTATATTCCTCCTCTATAGTATAAATATAGCCTTCATTAATAAAGACTTATAGACCGGACCACATATCTCGAACAAATTGACTTGCTTTTAAAATACCATCCCTGCCTAAGTTACTTGCTTCTTCTATACATATCCAACCATCAAATTCCGATTTTTTCAAAACCTCAAATATCTCTTTAAAAGGCACAAGGCCTGTACCCAATAAAACGGAGTTGAGGGTACCGCTTGTGGAGGTATCATTTGCATGTACCGTTGTCACGCGATGGATGATTCTATTCAGCAGATCTACAGGATCATCTCCATATACAATAGGATTTGCTGTATCAAAATTAATGCCAATACTTGAATCCTCGATACCTTCAACAATTTGTAAAAATATATCGGTTGGGAGAGAAAAATCAGTATACTCCCACGCCCCGGGCTTGGAATGATTTTCATAAACCAACTTTATCCCAAATTTATCCGCTGTTTCAGAAGCACGTTTCAAATTTTCTATTACCCAATTGATTCCGTCAGGAATCTTTGTTTCCGGATGCGCCTGGCCGGCAGTAACCCTCACATACCTTGCACCTAAACTAGAGGCTACTGCAATATCCGACCTAAGAAACTCCAGCTGTCTTTCCCGCTCTATTTGGTTTGGATGACTAAAATCCGGATATGTCGTAACCATACAAACAGACATTCCCGATGATTCAATCTTTTTTCTATAATCGGCCAGATAAACCGGTGTGTGCGCTTTAATCATTAGCATTCCTATATCGATAGCATCCAGTCCGGCTTCTACGCCTATCTGAGCCCATTCTTCTATGCTCATTCTTCCAGAAATAAGTTCCGGAAAAAATGAAACAGGTAAACAGCTTAGTTTCATTTTATCTCCCTCTCCTTGTTTAAAAAATAATCGCCATATCATCTACGTGCTTTTCGTTTAAATCTTCTGGTCCAATAATAAACTAATGCACTCATATTTTATTCTCCTACATATTGATTATCGGCATAATTTTCTGCTTAAATTACTGCATATGCAAATAATCCTTGTCCATTATCTTCTCTATTTAATGCTGACATTGTTTTTATTCATAAAAAGTTATTTAAAAAACATATCGGGTATAAACATCACTAATGGTGGGATAAGCGTTATAATAAAAAGTACAATAATATATACCAGTACCAGAGGCCATATCTGCTTAATAAGGTCTACTATACTAATCTTTGTGATACCGCATCCTACATATAATACATTCCCGACAGGCGGTGTAATCAATCCAATGCACAAACCATATACCATAATTACGCCGAAGAAAACCGGATCAACACCTAACTGCTTTACCAGCGGCAAGAGAATAGGTCCTAAAATTAGTATTGATGGCGATACATCCATAAAACATCCAACAATGAGAATAATAAAATTAATAAGAATTAAAATGACATATTTGTTTGACGAAGTAGACAACAAAAGATCCCCCAACAACTTAGGAATTTGCGCAATGGTTATAATGTAAGCTATTGCTGTTGCTGCCGCTACAACAAGCATTACCACCGAAGTGGATCGGGCAGATCTGACAAATATATCTCTTATTTGTTTAAAATTGAGTTTTCGATATACAAATACCGATATGATAAACGCATAAACTGCTGCAATAACCGCCGCTTCGGTTGGGGTAAATATACCACTTAAAATTCCGCCAAGAATAATAACCGGTAACATGAGAGAGGCAGCAGCATCTTTAGTAGAAAGTAATATTTCTTTCAACGTTGCTCTTTCATAGGTTAAAAGTTTTTCTTTTCTTGTAAGTAAAAACCAGGCAAATATAAGTAAGATGACAGTAATAAGCCCCGGCACAATGCCACCTAAAAACATTCTCGTAATAGAGACGCCTCCCATAACCCCAAATACAACCATAGGTATGCTAGGAGGAATAATCGGACCCACGCACCCTGCTGCACAAACTAAAGCAGTACTTTTATCTTTTCTATATCCTTCCTGTTCCATTAATGGAAGCAGTACCGATCCAATTGCAGACGTATCTGCAACAGCTGCACCGGAAACCCCGGCAAAAATCATACTAGCAACAATTGCCACATAGCCAAGTCCACCCTTTACATGACCTAACAACGACTTTACAAATTTGACAATACCCAAGGATAATCCACCTTCGTTCATAAATTCACCCGCAAGTATAAAAAAAGGTATTGCCATTAGTGCGAAATTATCCGCTCCACTTAAAAAATTTTGCGGTATAACGATAAAATCAAAATTGCCCATGTAGAGCATTAGCACAACACTTGTTAGTGCTAATGAAAATCCGACTGGTATGTTTATCGCCACAAATACTATGAGGCTAAGTACAAAAACTGCTAACACTTGAATTCCTCCTCATACTATTGGTTTTTAAATAAAAGAATGGATTTTCTCACAATAATTAAAAACATAAGAAAAAAACTGATAGGAAGAATTGAACCAATAATACCATATGATATTCCTGTAGCCGGAGCCGGCCAACTAATGTTATTTTTAGTCAATTGTATACCGTATATTGCCGACAAAGCAGTTATCCCCAGCAGAAGAAAATTTGATAAAACTTTTACCCACTTCTCCCATCTATCAGGAATTAATCTTAACAATAAATCTATTCCCAGGTGTTCACCCTCTTCCAATGCAAGGGTAGCACCTATAAATACCAACCAGATAAAGCATATACGTGCAATTTCTTCCGAGGAAGTAATTGCGTTATTAAAAATATATCTTGCAACTACATTTATGAAAACAATGATAACCATTGCTGCAAATAGTATAAATAGTATATTTTCCGTTGCCAGTTTGATATGGGTGTAAAATGTACATTTATGTTTTACTTTATTGCTATCTTTCATGAAATCCCCTCCCAACCGAAAAAATTCTTTCTCAATGAATCACCAGCATAAATATTTTATCTATTTACTTTAACTGCTCATATTAGATAAAAATATATATAGGAGATAGCTATCTCCTATATATTTTTTTTAAGTAGGATCTTAATTCCCCATCTTCTTCTGTATATCCCATATCTTTTTAATTAACTCCATCGCTTCCGGAGTCTCTTTAAGAACCGTGTCATACATGGGAAGAACAGCTTGTTTAAACGGTTCACGGTCCGGTGTTGTAAATACTATACCTTTTTCTTTTAATGTTTCTATATCCTTTTGTGCACCCTCTTTATATAATTTCAACTCTTCATCACAAAAGGCTTTTACAGCTTTTTTAATAATTTCTTGTTGTTCTTTTGAAAGACTTTGATAAAACTTCTCATTTATGGTTACAGCGTTATATGCAACAATATGGTCGGTTAAAGCAATATACTTTTGAGCTTCATACCAACCACTTGCCAGCACTGTTGTTGGCGGATTTTCTTGTCCATCGACAACACCTTGCTGTAATGCGGTAAATATTTCTGAATAAGGCATGGTAACAACACTAAATCCTAGAGCTTTCCCCATTTCAACAAAGTGTTTTACCTGTGGAACACGAAGTTTTAAACCTTGGCAATCCTCTAAACTATTAATAGGTCTTTTGCTATTGGAAATTGCCCTTACCCCGTTTATATTAAAGCCTAAAATCCTTAAACCGGCCTTTTCAGGTAATCCTTTTGTAACATCATCAAAAATATGATCATTTAAAATTTCATACCCTTGATCAGGATTATCAAAAAGATAAGGAAACTCCATCACTTTAAGATTTGGAAATTGAGATGATAACATCAAACCCATGATATTCATTTCTATAGAACCAGCTTTGGTTCCATCGATAAATTCTTTCTCTGCCCCTAATTGGTTATTCGGATAAATCTGCACCTCAATTGCACCATTCGTTTCTTTTTCCACCATTGGTTTAAACACTTCTTTTAGTGCAATATTTTGTGGATGGCTTTCAGCAAAGTAGTTTGCAATTTTCAGAACTATTTTCTTTTTAGAAGTATCTGGTTTTTCATCAACTTTTTGAGTTGACTGATTGTTGCCGGGTGAAGCAGTATTGTCGTTTTTACTACCTGCACATCCTGCAAACAGCAATGCCGTTAGGCATAGCACTATAAATACGCTTAAGATTTTCTTAAAATTTTTCATTTTTTTGCCCCCTCAATAATAATATATTTGATAATCCCTAGCTATAAAGCTAAGTCTTATTACTAACTTTTACTGTCTTAATTTATTTAGCAAAGGAATGTATGTTGTCTTACAAGTAAATGGTAAAAAATTAGCGAGCAAAATTTATTAGCCTTTCAAAAGGTATTGACTGATAGGCTCTTACATTATTAATATCTTTAATAATTATTATACAAGTCTTCATGGACAAATATGACTATTTATCATTATAATTATTACAAATATTGTAAAATCTCTAGGAAAATTTTAAATAATATGACAATCGCCTTTGGCGAATTAATGTGCCTTTCGGCACAAAAAATTAAGGTAGATTGTCTTGATATTACGCTTCGCTTCATAATAAAATCCCTGCCTTTAAGTTTATCAACTTAAAAGCAGGGCCTTATGTTTATTATTGATTCACTAAATATATGTTATTAATCTTCAAATCTCTTACTGAGCTTATTGTATTCATCTTTGATTTCTTGTGGTAATCTGTCACCTAGTTTTTCAAAGAATTCAGCTTGACTCTTAATTTCTTCTTTCCAGGATTCCTTATCAACAGTAAGCAACTCTTTAATAACATTAATATCAAGGTCTAACCCTTCAATATTAATGTCTTCAGGTTTTGGCATATAGCCAATTGGCGTTTTAACTGCATCCACTTTGCCTTCAACACGGTCTAAAATCCAGTTAAGCACTCTTAGGTTTTCACCAAAACCCGGCCAGATAAACTTGCCGTTTTCATCAGTACGGAACCAGTTAACATTAAAAATCTTAGGAGGATTGGAAATCTTTTTACCCATCTTGAGCCAATGTGCAAAATAATCCCCCATGTTGTATCCACAGAATGGAAGCATCGCCATAGGGTCACGACGAACACCTGCTGCCAAACCTATAGCAGCTGCAGTTGTTTCAGATCCCATTGTAGCACCTACAAATACACCATGCTGCCAGTCAAAGGATTCATAAACCAATGGCGCTACTTTCGCACGACGTCCACCAAATATGATTGCAGAGATAGGTACTCCCTGAGGGTTTTCCCACTCTGGAGAAATACTTGGACACTGACTTGCAGGAGCTGTAAAACGTGAATTTGGATGAGCACCCTTTTCTCCGCTTTCAGGTGTCCAAGGTTCTCCCTTCCAGTCTGTACCACTCTTTGGAGGTTCTCCATCCAAACCTTCCCACCAAACTGTTTTTTCCGGAGTTAACAATACATTGGTAAAGATTGTGTTCTTTTGAACAGTAGCAAGTGCATTCGGATTACTCTTAGAATTAGTTCCCGGTGCAACACCGAAAAATCCTGCTTCCGGATTAACTGCCCATAATCTGCCGTCCTCACCTACACGCAACCATGCGATATCATCCCCAACAGTCCACACTTTATAGCCTTCCAGCGCTTTTGGGGGTATAAGCATTGCGAGATTGGTTTTACCACACGCACTTGGGAATGCAGCAGCTACATAAGAAGTATTTCCTTGTGGATCTTCTATTCCTAGAATGAGCATATGCTCAGCCATCCAACCTTCATTACGTCCCATAAAACTTGCGATACGAAG
>JASGMB010000031.1 GCA_030156665.1 Clostridiales bacterium | reverse complement strand
AAATGCTAATAATGTGTGGTCAGCTACTTATGCACCTTATTTTGATGAACCGGAACAGTATAAGATAGTTTTTTCACCGGATAAAGTGGAATTTTTCCGCAAAGATGGAAACATAGATACACATACAGAAGTTGTGGTTTCGCCGGAAGATAATGCAGAAGTAAGACGTATTTCACTAACTAATCACAGTGAGCATACACGGATATTAGAAGTAACCAGCTATTTTGAAGTAATATTAACTTCTCAATCGGCAGACGTTGGTCATCCTGCTTTTAGTAATTTATTTGTGAGAACAGAATTTGTTCCAGAATATAGTAGTTTGATAGCTAATCGTAGGCCAAGAGAGGAAAATAAAACAACGGTCTGGGCAGCTCATACAATAACAGTAGAAGGGGATGTCATTGGAGGCATACAGTATGAAACCGACCGTGCAAAGTTTATTGGACGAGGACGGAATTTATCGAATCCTCTGGCGATGGATGTGGACCAACCTTTATCTAATACGGTGGGCCCAGTACTAGACCCAATTATGAGTTTGCGATGTAGAGTACGAATTGAACCGGGACAAACTGCACGTATATTCTACACTACCGGGATAAGTGATAGTCGTGAAGAGATCATGAAGTTGGCAAATAAATATCAGAATATTGGTACAGTGTCTCGAGCCTTTGAATTGGCATGGACACGCAGTCAGGTAGAGGCTAAATATTTAGGGCTTAAACTGGGAGAGGAAGAAATATTCCAACTTATGATTCCGCATATCCTCTTTATTAGTCCCCTGCGTCAACAAAGAGCAGCAATCATTAAGAAAAATAGAAAAGGTCAGTCGGGATTATGGGCATACGGCATTTCGGGAGATATGCCAATAGTACTGATTAGTATAAAAAAGACAGATGAAATTGATATTGTACATCAAGCACTAAAAGCACATGAATACTGGAGAATGAAAGGTTTACATGTTGATTTGGTTATTTTAAATGAGGACGAAGGAAGCTACACACAACCTTTACAGGATTTACTTCGTGATATTGTATCGGTTAGTCATGCCCGTGATCTTCAAGACAAACCGGGTGGAGTATTTATTAGATCGGGTAAGGTAATGCCCGAAGAAGATAAGATACTACTATTTACAGTTGCACGTATTCTATTAAAAGGAGATGCTGGACCAATAACTGAACAGATAAAATTTGAGGTAAATGAGGTGGCATTACCTGAAATAAAAAGATGGAAGGAGCAACCTAAGACGTATGTGCAACCAAAGAAAAAGTCAGAAGAACTTTCTTATTATAATGGATGGGGCGGTTTTAAAACAGACGGAAAAGAATATATTATAAAATTGGAAGAGAATCAGAATACACCTGCTCCTTGGATAAACGTTATCTCTAACGGACAATTTGGATTTCAGGTAACTGAATCGGGGGGAGGATATACCTGGTCAGAAAATAGTAGAGAAAATAAGCTAACGCCATGGTCGAATGATCCTGTAAGCGACCCTCCTGGAGAAATATTTTATCTAAGAGATGATAACACAGGAGAACTGTGGTCTATGACACCACTGCCTATACGTGAAAAAGAACCATATATAATTCGGCATGGATATGGGTATTCAATTTTTGAGCATACCAGTCATGGAATAGAACAGCAGTTAATCGAATTTGTTCCCAAACAGGAGCCTGTTAAAATCTGTATTCTCACATTAAAGAATATCTCGGAGAATTCGAGAAATTTAACAGCTACATTTTATATAATGCCTGTACTAGGCGTAAGTAATCAATTTACAGCACAGTATATTACTACACAAGAGTATGAGGATACAGGGATATTGTTAATAGAAAATAGTTATAATACTGATTTTCCAGGTAGGATTGCTTTTATGGATGTATCTGAAATTGAACGAACCTTTACCGGAGATAGTACAGAATTTTTTGGACGAAAGGGAGATATTGCGAATCCTATGGCCTTAAAACGAGAGAGACTCTCTAACAGGGTAGGGGGCGGCTATCATCCCTGTGCTGCTATGCAGACTAGTATACAATTAAAAGCTGGTGAAAAAAAGAAAGTTGTTTTTTTATTAGGTCAGGGTAAAGATTTAGAAGAAGTTATTTCAATTAGCAACAAATATAGAAATGTTGATGAAGCTGAAAAAGCGCTCCAGTCAGTGAAGAGATTTTGGCAAGATACGTTAGGGGTTGTCCAGGTCAAAACACCGGACCTTTCTATGGACTTAGTATTGAATGGATGGTTACTATATCAGGCTATTTCCTGCAGGATATGGGCTAGATCGGCTTTCTATCAGTCTGGTGGGGCATATGGATTTAGAGATCAACTTCAGGATGTAATGGCAGTAGTATATGCATTGCCCGAACTGACACATAGCCAAATATTGCGTCATGCTGCCCATCAATTTGTTGAAGGAGATGTTCAGCATTGGTGGCATCCTGTAGGTGCTATACAAGATGGAGCAGATAAAGGGATACGCACAAGGTTTTCAGATGATTTGGTATGGTTACCTTTTGTTACCGCCGATTACATCGAAAATACTCAGGATTTTAGCATACTAGATGTTGAGATTCCGTATCTTGAAGATGAACCGCTAAAAGAAGGTGAAGACGAAAGATATACTATACCTAGAAAATCTGAAACGATATCTTCAGTGTACGAACATTGTATTCGTGCTATTGAACGTGCTTTGAAATTTGGACCGAATGGCATTCCTTTAATGGGATCAGGCGACTGGAATGACGGAATGAATACGGTGGGTAATAAGGGTAAAGGTGAAAGTATATGGTTAGGATGGTTTTTATACACTACGTTGACACGATTTATTCCTATATGTGAAGTACGCAAGGATATCAAAAGAGTAGAAAGATATAAAAGAATTTCCCAGGAAATAGTAAATGCCATAGAAAAAAATGCATGGGATGGAGGGTGGTATCTTAGAGCATATTTTGATGACGGTACCCCTATGGGTTCTGCACAAAATACCGAATGTAAAATTGATTCGTTAGGGCAATCCTGGTCAGTAATATCCGGAGCAGGGAGACCACATCGTTCCAAAGAAGCGATGGAAGCAGTGGAACACTACCTGATAAAAAGAGATGAGGGACTTATCATGCTTTTGACTCCTCCTTTTGATCAAGGAGAATTAAATCCAGGTTATATTAAAGGTTATGTACCGGGTGTTAGAGAAAATGGTGGTCAGTATACACATGCAGCAGTGTGGGTAATTATGGCTTTTGCGAAGATGGGCAATGGAGATAAAGCATGGGAATTATTCAACCTTATTAATCCTATAAACCATGCCCGTACTCCTATAGAAGCTGCCCGTTACAAGGTGGAACCTTATGTAATGGCGGCAGACGTATATGCTGTTCATCCACATATAGGGAGAGGTGGATGGACGTGGTATACAGGGGCTGCCGGATGGATGTATAGAGTAGGAATAGAACATATTTTAGGATTGAAAAAGCGAGGAGAAACACTGATGATTGATCCATGTATTCCAAAAGTGTGGGATGAGTATAGGATGGAATATCGATACATGGATACAAAATATTCTATTTGTGTAAGCAATCCTAATGAAATAAATAAAGGAGTAAAAAGTGTGAAGTTAGATGGAATTTTATTAGAAAATAAAACTATACCGTTAGTTAATGACAAGAAAGAACACTGTGTGGAAGTGGTTTTGGGAATAGAATGAATCAAAAATCAGATCCGTAAACATCTATTTATGGATCTGATTTTTTGTATTTTATATAGGAATGAGTATTTAGCGTTCATGTTAGGAGAATCCTTTGAAGAAAACTAAGTTTGATTCCATTTGAAAAAGCTAACGATGCAAACGGCACGTCCATGTGCCGGTTGCATCTGTCCGAACGTCCTGTTCGGACTACGCTTTTTCTTCATTCCATCAACCAAGTTTTCTTTGCCAAAGGCTTCTATAAACATTTCACTGCTAAATACCTCATTCCTTCCGCTCCCAATTACGTACTACTTAGTTTTAAAAGTATGTATCTATATCCCGATTACTTAGTATCATATTAAATGAGATATGTTAAAATAATATTAGTATTTAAATATAGAAAGGGAATTGATGACGAAGATGCAAAAATTAAGCAGACATTTTTATAATCGAGACACACTTGAGGTTGCAAGAGAATTGTTAGGGAAGTATCTTGTACATAAAATGAGTAATCAAAAGTTGGTAGGAAAAATTGTTGAAGTGGAAGCCTATAAGGGTCCGGAAGATAAAGGAGCTCATTCTTATGGGAATAAACTTACACCAAGAACGAAAGTTATGTTTGGTCCGCCTGGATATGCATATATCTTTAATATATATGGAATGTATAAGTGTATGAATGTAGTTACTGAACCGGAAGGCAGACCTTGCGCAGTTCTGATAAGAGCAGTACAACCTATTCAGGGACAGGATATTATGGCTCAGAATAGATATGGAAAAAGATACACTTCCCTTAATAAAAGGTCGATAATTAATATTTCCAATGGCCCGGGGAAGCTATGTATGGCATTAGGAATTACAATGGAACATTATGGAGAAGATTTATGTGGAAATGTGCTTTATATAGCGGAAGATACGCAACATGAAGCGTTTAATATTGCAACGTCGCCTAGAATCAATATTGATTATGCAGAAGAAGCAGTGCATTTTCCATGGAGATTTTATATACAAGGTAATGATTATGTATCAAAAGGATAACATTTATTGATGTACATTTATCAGTTAAATAACTTAAGCTCTGGTAAAAATTTTATACCAGAGCTTTATTATATCCACGTAATGCATAATTTTTATCGTTTTGCAACAGAATTTCTTACTATCAATTGTGTTGGCAGGATAATCTGTTTTGGGTGTGCATCAGGATTATTAATTTGTTCAAGTAAAATTTTTGCAGATACTTTTCCCATCTGGTAAATAGGAACTTGAACAGTAGATAAAGGGGGTTCCACCATTTGAGCAATATCATAATCATTATGCCCAATAATTGATAAATCCTCCGGGATTTTTAGACCTAAACTATGCGCTGCTTTAATTACGCCAATGGCTTTAAGATCATCGGTTGCAAAGATAGCCGTAGGAGGATTTGGGTGCTGTAATAGCTTCATTGCTGCCTTTTTGGCATCCTCCCAAGTATAACCACCTTCTACAACAATACTGTCATCCATTGAGATTCTAGCTTGATGTAAAGCTAAGCCATAGCCGGAGTACCTATCTTGGCTAACAACATATTTTAAAGGGGCATGCACGCAACCTATTCGTTTATGTCCTTGTTTGATTAGATGGGTTACAGCAGCCATACTATCTTGTATATTGTCTGTATCGACATAATTGATTTCTGTACCCTCGGGAAGAATGTCTTTTAAAACGCGGCCGATGAGTACAAAAGGAAATTTTATTTCACTTAATTTAATAATTAATTTATCATATATCCGTGAGCTGAGTAAAATTACTCCCTGGATACTCCCATCTTCTATTAAAGATAGACATTTTTCAATTTCGTGATCTTCGTTTTCTGCAAAAGTCAATAATAGTTCGTAATTTGATTTTTCTGTAACACTACCAATTCCTTGCAGTACATTTGAAAAGTATGGATTTACAAATGCTTGTTGGGACGTACGTGTAGCAATAATTCCGATATTTTTAAGCCGTCCGCTACCCAGACTTTGGGCAATTTTATTAGGTTTATATCTAAGCTGCATAATTGCTTTTTCAACTTTTTCTCGTATTTCAGGAGTAATATTTGGCGCTTTGTTAATCACTCTAGAAACAGTAGAGATAGATACTCCTGCTAGTTTTGCAACATCTTTAATTGTAACGTTCATTTCTATTCCACCTTTGGCTATGGTTTATCTTTAATTGTAATTATACAATAATTACAATTAAAGATAAACATCAAAAAAACGTTTTATCATATTTTCACAAAAAACACTATAATTACACTAAAAAATTGAGAAAATAGGCGATAAATTAAAAATATATGGCTAATTTAGTTTGAAAAAACGTTTTTTTGATGATATAGTATAAGTGTAAAAAACAAATTTATTTGGTAGTTATAAAAGAATCTTCAAATTTAAACTCCGGGCGTAAAGCCCGAGGTATTTTACAGGGTAGATTCTTTTGAAACTTTGTGCGGCATTTACTTTGACCCATAAGGGGTCAAGTTTTCTGCCGCAGTCGTTATAAAAAATAGCTGAAACATTCATTGAAATTGAATCAATAAAAATGAATATTTCATGTCATGATTCACATCATTCTTTTTTGAGTATAAATTTATAGCATGAATTATTAGCAAGCTATAAGGAAAAGCTATATATAGCTAGAAAACTTAGTAGTGAACAGGAAATATTCATAATATAAATACAGAAACAAATTGCTTATTCCAATATATCAAGTTAAGGTGAGGAGTAAAAATGATGGGTCAACAAAAAAGCGTTGAAGAGATAAAAGATAAGATATATCTAAAATTGAAATTTTTATATGGTGAAATGGATGCACAAAAGTATTTTGCTAAAATAACAAATATTATTGAAAATTTTCAAAAAGCAAAATTACAAAGTTTTATGAAAGGTTTTGATCATAAAAAGTGGGTTGATGAAAAAGATGTTGTGTTAATCACATATGGTGATCAGATACAAGAAGAAAATGTAAAGCCATTAAAGACGTTAGATTATTTTCTGAAAAAGTATATGAAAGGTGTAGTATCATGGGTACACATTTTACCATTCTATCCATACTCTTCTGATGATGGATTTTCTGTCATTGACTATCTTAAGGTGAATCCTGAGCTTGGAGAGTGGGAAGATATAGAGCGAATTGGTAAGCATTTTAATTTAATGTTTGATGCAGTGATTAATCATATTTCTTCTAAAAGTGATTGGTTTAATCAGTATTTGAAAGGCTACTCTAATTTTGAAAACTTTTTTATTGAATTAGATAAAGATACGGATGTATCACAGGTTACACGGCCCAGAGCCTTACCACTATTAACTAAATTTTTAAAGGATGAAGAAGAGAAGTATATATGGACTACTTTTAGTGAAGATCAGATAGATTTAAACTATAAAAATGGTGAAGTGCTTATTAAAGTCATTGAGGTACTCTTGTATTATATAGCAAAAGGAGCAAAACTAATTAGGTTAGATGCTGTCGGATATCTCTGGAAAGAACTTGGGACCAGTTGTATTCACTTAGAGCAGACACACACAGTTATTCAGTTATTTAGAGATATTTTAGATATTGTATCTCCAGACGTGATGCTCATTACCGAAACCAACGTACCACATAAAGATAATATTACTTATTTTGGGAATGGATATAACGAAGCTCAAATGGTATATCAATTTTCACTGGCTCCACTGGTGTTAAATGCATTTCACACTGGTAATGTAAAACATCTTACTGAATGGGCGGATTCTTTAGAAACATTAACTGAAAGAACCACATTTTTTAATTTCCTAGCCTCCCATGATGGTATAGGGATTATGCCGGCTAAAGGTATTTTGAATGACCAAGAGATAGATGATTTAGTATGTAGAGTCCATAAAAATGGGGGATATGTTTCATATAAAAGCAATGGGGATGGAACACAAAGTCCATATGAATTAAATATCACCTATCTGGACGCATTATCCGATCATAATGAATCGAAAGATATACTAATCAAGAAGTTTATCGGTGCTCATTCAATTTTACTTTCAATGGTTGGTGTTCCTGCAATATATATTCACAGTATAATGGGATCTCATAACTATTATGAGGGTGTAAAACAGACTGGAAGATATAGAACCATCAATCGTCAAAAATTTAACAAAGAAGTGATAGACAAAGAATTATCCGATAGACAATCGGACCGATTTAAGATTTATACACAACTTTCCGAATTAATTCAAAAACGTAAGGCAGAAAAAGCGTTTCATCCGAATGGCAAACAAATAGTATTGAAGCTTGATAGCTCTGTTTTTGCGTTATTACGTATATCGCCTGACGGTCAGGAAAGTATTATTTCACTTACCAATGTATCGAATAACCTAAGAAATGTTACAATTGATTTACATCACTGCCCTTTACCTTTAGCACAGGTAAGCCAAGTAAAGGATGTAATATCCAATAAAACATTTGAAATTGATAAAAATCAATCGCTGAGTATCTTATTAGAGCCTTATCAAGTGATGTGGTTAAAAGTATAAAAATATGTAATACACCATGAAACAGTGGTATATATGAAATGGTGTACCATTTTATATCGTACCGTTGTTTTATGGTTTAAATATATATAATTTATTAAATTAATTAAAAAGAGGAGGATATGTATAATGTTTAAAAAAGTAGTGGTGTTTATTTGCATAATAAGTATTATCACTGCAGTATTGGCAGGTTGTGGAGCCGCACAACAGCCAAAAGATTCTGAAGGCAAAGAGGGTACTAATCAATTTAAAGGAAAGCAAATGACGATTTATATTCGAATGATGGATATGCAGGATAAATGGTTTAGAGAAAATATTATCGCACCTTTTGAGAAAAAGTATGGTGTAAAAATTAATGTAAATACTTTTGAAACTGACGCTGACCTTAAAAATATTTTGGAATTGGATAAGGATAAAAAGACAATAGGACTTATAAAAACGCCGCACACAATGCTAAATCCATTGGTTCAATATGATTTGATAGCAAGTTTAGAAGAAGCTGTGGGGGATCAATATAAAGAAGATATTAAGGAATATACTGAACAAGCTTTACAATTAGCTACCATAGACGAAAAGTTATATTATATCCCTAGAAAATTGGAAACCAATACTTTATTATACTTAAAATCTAAAGTAAAAGATGCAGTTGATAATTGGGAAACAATGCGTGAACCTATTAATACAATGTTCAAAAATGCAAATGGTGTAGGCCTTCCTACCGATTATACATTAGAGGCAGACCCAAATCAGTGGGATTGGATAGACCTAGCGGTTGTAGGATATTATTGGGCAAATACTGAGTACGATGGAAAAAAAGAACCTAGAATTGCTCACAGGGCTAAAAAATACGAAGGAACAACTGTTGAGATGATTACTAAAATATATCAGATGGGCGGAAGACCAGACGATGTAGTTAAAATGAATACTCAGCCTGTTAAAGATATGTTTATATGGGAAAACTTCTTTAAACAGAATAATCTCTATAATCCTGGAATGTGGGAAGAAGCATGGAGCGGCGGAGGAATATGGAATGCCATGGCTGCTGGTAAAGTATATCTTGCCTTCATGCATCAAATAGACGCTTTCTTTATACACGGAGGTACCAATCCGCAAATGACCGGATATTTAACAGACCCCGATGATATGGGAGTGGCAATAATGCCAAAAGGAGTTTCTCTTGAGATGAAAGATGGAAAACCGGTAAGAGAAGGCGAGCACGCTTCTCAAATGGCAGGTTGGTGGTGGGGAATTCCTAAATCATCACCTGATATGAAACTATCCTATGAATTAGCTAGATGGATTACAAATAAAGAGAACCATAAAAAAGAAGTTGAAACTTTCGGTATGATGCCGGTTAGAAAAGATATGATGGAACATGTAAGTACAACTTTTAAAGAACCTTGGATGCAGGAAGTTTTTGAGGTTGCAGGAAAACAAGCAGAAGCTGGTATATATCCGGTACCTCAAGTAGCTCAGTGGCCAGAAATTAGTGCATTATATCAAGAAGCATGGTATGACATCGTAGTTGGAGAGAATAATAAAGATATAGGAAATGTGTTAGATACAAAATATGCACCTAAAGCAGCAGATGCTGTAAAATAAAGATATAGAATATATCTGAGGGGAGTGGTTTCTACTTCCCTCATATATTATGTACCCTAAGAGGAGGAAGAACATGGCGGATGATATTAGGAATAATGGAAGATTTTATAATATTTATAGATCTTTTAAGAAAAATTTGTTTTTATTTTGGACTATACTTCCTGCAATATCTTATATTGGAATATTCTTTTTTATTATAGCTTTTTTTCTGATTAATCTATCTTTAACGCAGTTTAGTGGTGGACAAGCAGTGCTATCACCTACGCTTGCTAATTATTTGAATATCATTAACAGTCAGGAATTTAGAGATGCTTTTATAAGAACACTGATTTTTGTATTGGTAAGTACACCGCTTCAATTGATTACAGGCTTACTTTTTGCCATGTTAATCAATAAAGAGTTTAAAGGAAGAGGTATTGTACGCAGTATTTTCCTTTTGCCTATGGCGATTCCGACAATTGTAACAACAGCTATACTTCTACTATTTTTCTCAAAAGGTGGGCATGCAACTAGTCTATTACTTGGCGAATACGCATGGTTTCCCAGAATATTAAGCCGCGAAATTTCATTTATTAATAACGAATTTACTGCTATCGGTATCTCAATATTAGGTAAAGTATGGAGAGATACGCCCATATCCATGCTTATTCTGTTAGCAGGACTTCAGTCTATTAATAAAGACCAATATGAGGCTGCTAGAACTATGGGTTCTGGAAGTGTAAAAAACTTCTTTTATATTACATTGCCACTTCTAGTTCCCGCAATTTCATCCGTACTGGTGCTTCGTTCTATAGAAGCTTGGAAAGAGTTTATTTTCCCTTATATTCTAGCTCCTTCCTATCCGATATTGGGAGTGTTAATAGAAAGATATTATGTTCAACTTCTTGACCCGGGAACAGCTGCTGTTATCGGAATTTTCTTAATTATTTTTATCATTATCGGAAGTGCAATTTTGAACTGGTTGTTGGAGCAAGCCAGAAGATATCTGGTTAAAGTATAGGGAGGTTATGAATTTGAAGAAAAAGCTTAATAAAGAAAAAGTAATATGGCTTATCATGATTATTTTATGTATGGCGGCCGTTATTTTTCCAATATATATCATGTTTAAATATTCTATTAGTGACAGAACCAGTTGGATTACAGGGGGGAAATATCCTATTCCATGGTGGCCTAATAAACCAACCTTTGAAATGTACAAATATTATCTGGCAGATACGAGATTTTGGGGAAATGCATTTATGAGTTTACAGATAGCACTGCTCACAGTAGCCATTTGCATGGTAATAGGTGCACCGGCAGCTTATTCTCTTTCCCGGTTTAAATTTTCAGCTAAGGGAGTACTAATATTTTTAATACTTTCTATTAGGCTATTTCCTGATATATCATCGGTTATCCCTGTAGCATATACGTTTAACGTATCTTTTTTATATAATTTACCCCCGGTAGTGAAAGTGGCTTTAGCCCATTCAGTATTAGGGCTACCCTATGTTGTATATATTGCACAGGGCGTTTTTGAAACCATTCCTGTAGACCTGGAGGAGCAAGCTACCATTATGGGTGCTAGCAAATTATATGCATTCACACGGATTGTTTTACCAGTTGCGCTACCTGGTTTAGCTGCTGGAGCGATTTATGTTTTTCTGCTGTCATGGAATGAATTTGTATTTTCTTACTTTATTACAGCAACTTCATCGGTAAGTATTATTCCATTACCGGTGTATTTGAAATCTTTATTCGGAGCTTTTTCACCTAATCCGGTTTCAGTAGCAACACTGTCACTACTTGTATCTTTACCGGTTATTTTGTTTACATTTTTCGTTCAAAAATATATGATTTCAGGTGCTACTGCTGGAGCAGTAAAATAGAAGAAGGAGGTTTTGGAATGGCTAGTTTGAAACTGGAAAATATTTCTAAAAAATATCCAAATGGGTTTCATGCGGTGAAAAATTTAAATCTTGATATAAAAGATGGTGAATTTATTTCGCTGGTAGGACCTTCCGGATGTGGAAAGTCTACTACCCTTAGGATGGTTGCTGGTTTAGAGGATATTACAGGCGGAAAATTGTATATAGGAGACAAGTTGGCAAATGATGTACCGGCTAAGGACCGAGGAATCGCTATGGTATTTCAAAGCTATGCACTATTTCCTCATATGACGGTAGAGGCTAATATAGGTTTTGGGTTAAAAATTAGAAAAGTAGATGACAAAATTAAGAGAGAAAAAATACAATGGGCATTAAAACTTTTGGATTTAGAAGGGCTGGAAAAGAGAAGACCTTCCGAACTTTCGGGAGGACAAAGGCAGAGGGTGGCATTAGGTCGTGCATTGGTGTTAGATCCGGAAGTACTATTGCTGGACGAACCCCTCAGCAACCTTGATGCAAAGCTTAGAATTAAAATGAGAACCGAACTCAAAAGGATTCATAAAAAGTTAAAGTCAACCATTATTTATGTTACCCATGACCAAGCAGAAGCAATGACATTAAGCGATAGAATTGCAATTATGAATAAAGGGAAATTGATGCAGGTAGCATCTCCGACAGAAATATATAATTGCCCGAATAATAAGTTTGTGGCCGGATTTATCGGCAGCCCGCCAATGAACTTTATAGAAGGATCTGTTGAAATGATAGGGGATGATTATGTTTTTAACTATAATGGAGGTAAATATACCCTCCCAAAAAACATACATCAGGTCATAAAAGAAAAAATCAAAGGAAAAGACGTTGTCATAGGGGTGAGGCCAGAAGATTTTGATATTTCCCTTCAAGCAACCGACAATGCTATCAAAGGTGTTTCCTCGGTTATAGAAACATTAGGCTCCGATGATTATGTTGCAGTAGAAATAGGTAAACAGCTTATAAGTGTTCGAATAGAGCCTGGCAGTACTTTTCCTTTGGACCAAGATGTATATCTAATTCCTAAAGCTAACAAAATTCACATGTATGATAATGCAAAGGACTGATATAGTGATATAGTTAGTTAAATGGCAATACAGTAAATTTGCACTTTCGGAATGAGTATTTAGCGTTCATGTTAAGAGAATCCTTTGGAAAAAAACTAAGGTTGATTTCGTTTGAAAAAGCTAATGATACAAATGGCAAGTCTGTGTGCCGGCTGCATCTGTCCGGACGTCCTATTCGGACTATGCTTTTTCTGCATTCCATCAACCAAGTTTTTTTTGCCAAAGGTTTTTATCCGATGGCTAATCGCCGCTAAGCCCCTGGATAACGATTTCTAAGCTTCAGTGGGAGTAAAAACTCCCCCTGAAGCCAAGAACTCTGTTTATAAAAATTTCACTGCTAAATATCTCATTCCTTTAATGCCAGAAAAAAGAAATTATTATGTTAAAAATTTACTATTCATTAACTTTAGGAGGATTGTAATGAATATTGCGCTTTGTCATTTTAGAGTAGGTGAAACAGATGGTGTATCGCTAGAGATGGAAAAATGGAAACATGCATTAGAAAATATGGGGCACAGGGTTTATTTTTTGGCAGGTAGTGCAGGAATCACACAAGGATACATTGTTGAGGAACTGCATTACCAGCATGAAGAAAATAATAAATTTGTCCGCAATGCATACGAACAGCTACAAGATTACCAAAATGAACAGGAATTTGAAGAAGATGTACTGGATTTTGCCGGAAGGATTGAAGAAAAGCTGGAAAAATTTATAAGGGAATTTGAGATAGATATATTGGTTCCGAATAATATATGGTCTCTCGGGTGGGGGCTTCCCGCTGGAATTGCCTTTGCAAATGTTGCAAATAAATTAAATATCAGATGCATCGCGCATCATCATGATTTTTATTGGGAAAGAAGCAGATACAGTCAGCCGACTTGTAACTTTATAAAAAATGTGCTTGAAGTCTATTTTCCGCCCAGAGAATCTAATATAAACCATGCGGTTATTAATGAGATCGCAAAAGCAGAGATGAAAAGAAGAAAAGGGATAAATGCGACAGTAATACCTAATGTATTTGATTTTAATGAACAAACATGGAGTATTGATGAATACAACAGTGATTTTAAAAAGCAAGTAGGTATTGGTGAAAATGATATTGTGATACTTCAAGCTACAAGAATTACCGAAAGAAAAGCGATAGAACTTGCAATTGATGTTGTAGGTGAATTAATCAAGCCTGAAAATATAGATAAGATTAAAAAGAGGGGGTTATACGACGACAGAAACTTTAAAGATGGGAAAATAGTACTGGTATTAGCAGGTTTATTGGAATCGGATATAAGGTATGTTGAGCTGTTAAAACAGAAGGCTAAACAGAAAGGTGTAGAATTGTTATTTATAAACGATAGGATAAAATCAAGCAGATGTATAGAGAATGGAAAGAAATATTACTCATTATGGGATGCATATGTATTTGCCGATCTTATAACCTATCCAAGTATTTTAGAAGGATGGGGAAATCAATTTTTAGAGGGGCTGTTTGCGAAAAAGCCTATGGTTGTATATGAATACCCTGTTTATGTGACTGACATAAAGAAAAAAGGATTTAACATTGTATCACTAGGGTCGGAGCACACAATAGATGAAAGTGGGTTAGTAGTTGTAGATAAAGATTTGATTAAGAAGGCTGCTGCCCAATGTATAGAACTTCTTACCGATAGGGAGTATAGAAGTAGAGTGGTTGAACAGAACTTTAAGTTGGGTAAAAATCATTATTCCTATGAGAATTTAGCTCAAATATTAAAGGCACTGTTTTAGTATAAAGCTTTATAGGGAGGAAGAGTGTAGATGACGGACGGTGTAAAATATGCACATATTGTATCCCATACCCATTGGGACAGAGAATGGTACTTGAATAGTAAATATACAAATGAATGGTTAGTACCTTTCTTTGAAAATTTATTTAGAATGATGGAACAAGAGCCGCAGTACAAATTTGTTCTCGATGGTCAAACCTCCATGATTGAGGATTATTTTGAACAGCTCGAACTACAGGGAAAAAGTATTGATGAATTTAAGCTGCAAATTAAAAAATATGCAGAGGAAGGGAGACTGGTGATAGGACCCTATTATCTGCAGCCTGATTGGCAACTGGTAAGTGAAGAATCACTTGTAAGAAATCTCTTGATCGGCCACCAGATGTCACAAGAATTTGGCAGTACGATGAAAGTCGGATGGCTTTTGGATAATTTCGGACAGATTTCTCAGACCTCACAAATACACAAAGAATTTGATATGAAAGGGTTATTTGTGTGGAGAGGGGTCGAAATGGATCCAATGCATGTTCATTCGGAATTTTCATGGCAATCGCCTGACGGAACGAAAATGACCACAGTATATTTATTAAGCAGCTATAGGAATGCAATGAGATTGGCTGAATACAACGAAATCATGGGTGGAAGAATTAAGAGTGAAGTGGAAAAGCTGCTTCCATTTGCTAGAACCCCCAATGTTCTTTTGATGAACGGATATGATCAGGAAATGATTCCTGACGATATATTACCCCATATAAAAAACGGTAAAATGGATTTTGATAATGTCAAGGTTATACAAAGCACACCAGAAGAATTTATGGAGGCTGTAAAAAAACATCATCCCCAACTACAGGAACTAAAAGGAGCTCGGAAAGATATGCAGAACCTCTTTCAGCGGTTTTATGGTGTTTAGGACAGGAATACAAGCAGGATATTTTGACAAAAGCATGGAAATTGCTGCTAAAGAATCATCCCCATGATAGTATTTGCGGCGTAAGTATTGATGATGTGCATACAGATATGGAAGAAAGGTTTAAAGCATCTCATGCACTGTCCAGCGGTCTGACCCATCATGCATTAAATGTGCTTATTTCCAATATTAATACGAAAACATATGATAATGCACTATCCACCTTAGTTGTTGCAAATACTTTGCTAGAGGATAGGGAAGGGATTATCGCAATAAAAGATAATATACAACAAAGATACGGTATAAAGGATGATATGGGCAATTATCTGCCCTATCAAAAAGATGAAAGTGGTATCACTAAGATATATGTAGATAACATTCCGGCGTTGGGATATAAGATAATTTTTTTTGTTCCGGAAGAGGAAAAACAAACTGCAGTTGATTATGTCAAAACTGATACCATTAAAAAGTTTATAGAAAACCAATTTTTAAAGGTTAGTATTAATGACGATGGTTCTTTGGATATTGAAGATAAGAGAACGAAAACATTATATCCAAACATGGGAATTTTTGAAGATGGTGCCGACGCCGGAGATGAATACAACTACTCCTATCCACAACAGGATATTGTTATTACCAGCAAAGATAAAAAAGCAACAGTTCACTTTGTGGAAACCGGGCCTTTAAGAGCATGTGTCAGGATAGAAATAATGCTTGAAGTGCCGGAAGCATTGTCCCCGGATAGAAAAACAAGAAGTGAAAAAAGAAGAAAGCTGCCTATTGTTACATGGATAACATTGGATCAGCATTCTCCTGTTTTAAAATTCAGAACACAGATAAAAAATACGGTAAAAGACCATAGGGTAAGGGTACTTTTTCCTACACAGCTTGAGAGCAAATATTCTTATGCAGAAACACAGTTTGATGTTACACAACACAAAATTGTTCAGGAAAAATATGATGATTCAAATATCCCTGAAAATGTAAAAAGAATTATTATTGGTGCCCGAGAGCCTGAACCCATTACCATTTTCCCACAAAGGACATTTGTTGACGTCAGTGATGAAAAAAAAGGAGTAGCCGTATTCAATAAGGGACTGCCCGAATATGAAATAATCAAAGAAAAAAATACAATTGCACTTACTTTGTTCAGAGGAATTAACTGGGTGGCAAGGCATGACCTATTGACAAGAATAGGTGATGCGGGGCCAGCCATAGCTACACCGGATGCACAGTGTCTACGAACAATGGAATTTCACTATGCGCTCTATTTGCATGAAGGAGATTGGAAAAAAGGTAAGGTAATCAAATATGCCGACAGATTTAATACCGATCTTATCGTAGCAAAAACGGATCAACATAGTGGCATATTGGCAAGTACACAGCAGTTTATTAAATTAGATGACAGAAATGATAGTTTAAAAGTGACGGCTGTAAAAAGGTCAGAAGATGGTGAAGGTTTAATTATAAGATTTTATAATATTGCTGACACTCCGGTGGAAGGATATGTTACATTAGCATTTAATGTGAAAAATGCTTATTATGTAAATTTAAATGAAGAAGTAAAGGAAAAAATACCGTTGATAGATCAAAGTAGTATTAAATTAAAAGCCGGAGCTAAAAAAATCGTAACCATAAAAATAGCACTTAACGATAGATCAGACTTCTCATTAAAAGAAAAAAATGAACATGTGCAGATACTTGAAACGGATATGCATGAAGAATATGATTTTAATAATTATCAGTCTGTAGCATTTATTACAGAAGAAGAAATTCGCAATGAAGAACAAAGGGCGGCAGAACTGGAAGCAGAGCTGGTAAAAAATCAAAGTTTGCTAAAAGAACATGCGGAAAAAATGAAACAGTATCAATCCACCAATGATGTCCAATTGGCTAAGGCAAAATTTGAATTAAGTAAAATAGCCCTGGATATTGAAACATATAAAAGAGCGGCCCTTGAAGCCAGGTTATCGGCAATTTTAATACGAAAAAAATATATGGAGACATACTGCACAGAAAAAGCCTTGTACAAAGAGTTTATGGACAAGATGGACCCACAAATAAAAGAGATAGGATATAAGCTAAACGATGCGAGAGTAGGTAAAAGGGTTTATGAATATATACTAGATTATTATAAGCAAAATTTAAAATAAGGGTGTATTGTTATGAACAAAATTAACTCTGGTAAAGGGACCTACTTTTCCAGAGTTTTTGATATGCCTATTTATACACTGTAGACATTGGAAAAATTTAAAAAGTGTGATATATTTAATTATAGCAATTTAAATAGGAAATTATTTAGAAAGGTACTCTTTGATTATGAGAACAGAACGCTCTCACAATGTACATAAGAAGAGGTTTAAGAAATCGAATAATAAAGCATTACGTAATATTTCCATTTTATTAACTGTTTTTGCGGTTATTGCTTTGTCGTTTTCGAACCTATCTATAAGGAAACTATTAACCATTTTTACTTTAGAGATATTGGGAACTATCATTTTCATGATTTTAGCGCTATATATCACTGTACATTCTAAGAAAACAAGGCGTACCAATAAACGTTCGGCTTTAAGAAAAAATGCAGTAAAAAAAGAAAAAAAGAAATATCCGGTAGATGCAGCAATAAAATCACATAAGCTAATCAAACTTGATAAGAAAAAGTTTAATTGGTCGGATGAAGATATCCAGCGTAATCCCAAGACGAAAAAAGCTGACGAACCTATTGTAAAGGAATCAACATTTGTTCCGTATCGATCACCTTTTGAACCCATTAATCCGCCACCTCAACAGCGAGAAGAGCATTCAATTGACGATGCTGTGGCAGACCATACTGAACAAATGACGGATAATGATGGATTAGATCAAGATAATAACCAACCGGTATATGAAGAGGAGGATGGGTCTGCTGCCCAAGATTTGCTTATTGAGCAGGAGGCAGTAGAAGAGCAGGTTGCATCTACTGATGAAGACCTATTGCTCCAAAAAATTCAACCGTTTCCTAAACTGAAACGTAGGATTAAAGCGGTAACTGTTAAGAAAAAGAAAGAAAATGATATTGGTACTTCGGAAAAAGCAAATATAGATTCATATATCTACCCTCATGTATCATTATTAAGTAAAAATAATACGGTATTAGATGAGCAGTTAACAAAAGATCAAACCGAGTTTAGTGCGAAAAAATTAATAGATACGTTAGCGAGTTTCGGAGTAGGTGCTAGGATTATAAATGTAAGCCAAGGGCCATCTGTAACACGATATGAATTGCAACCAAACGCTGGCGTTAAAATTAGCAAAATCGTAAACCTTGCTGACGATATCGCATTAAATCTTGCAGCAAAAGAGGTAAGGATAGAAGCCCCTATTCCTGGAAAGGCAGCCATAGGAATTGAAGTGCCAAACCAAGAAGTTGTTCCGGTATTTCTAAGGGAAGTTATTGAATCGGAAGAATTTCGCAAACATCCGTCTAAGCTTGCATTTGCTGTCGGAAAAGACATTGCGGGAAATAATATAGTGGCGGATATTGCCAGAATGCCCCACATGCTTATTGCGGGAGCCACAGGTTCAGGAAAGAGTGTATGCATTAATACTTTAATTGCAAGCATACTTTATAAAGCATCACCGTCAGAAGTTAAATTATTGATGATAGATCCAAAAGTAGTGGAATTAGGGATTTATAATGGCATACCACATTTACTTATTCCTGTAGTAACCGATCCTCAAAAAGCAGCGGGCGCATTGAATTGGGCAGTACAAGAAATGACTCGCCGCTATCAGCTTTTTGCTGATAGTAATGTAAGAGATTTAAGAGGCTATAATGCATTATTAAAAGAAAAAGGAGAGGAGGACATACTTCCTCAAATCGTAATTATTATAGACGAATTAGCTGACTTGATGATGGTAGCGCCTAATGATGTGGAAGATGCCATTTGCCGTTTGGCTCAGATGGCGAGAGCTGCCGGAATGTATCTTGTGATTGCTACGCAAAGACCTTCTGTAGACGTTATCACCGGGTTAATAAAAGCAAATATTCCATCTAGAATATCTTTTGCGGTATCGTCTCAGGTTGATTCTAGAACTATTTTAGACATGGCGGGGGCAGAGAAACTGTTAGGTAAGGGAGATATGCTGTTTAGTCCTATGGGACAGACAAAACCCATTAGAGTTCAGGGGGCATTTGTATCGGATAAGGAAGTAGAAGCGGTTGTTTCATTTATAAAATCTAATTTCTCTGTAGAATATGATGATAAAATTTTGGAGACCATAGATGCACAGGCGGAATCCAATACAGGAGATTATGAAGATGAAGACGAATTACTGTCTCAAGCAATTGAAATAGCGATAGAACATGGACAAGCATCGGCTTCTTTATTTCAAAGAAAGTTTAAAATAGGATATGCAAGGGCAGCTAGAATTTTAGACCAGATGGAAGTGAGAGGGATCGTGAGCGGTTATGAAGGCAGTAAACCGAGACAGGTACTCGTTACTAAGCAACAGTGGGATGAAATGAGTTTACAATGAATAAAGTTGTCGGATGTCCTTTTATGTTAATTCTTTGGGATAATGCATATTATTTATTATTGGTATGATTATATTTATTGGCACATTAGCTTACTTTGTGCAACAGAAAACCTGACCCATAAGGAGTCAGGTTTTCTGCCGCAGTCGTTATAAAAAATATTATTTAAAGCTGTGAACTATAAACTTCTAAAAAAGATTAAATCACTATAATATTACTCCATCTTTAAAGATAGAGATTTCTCTATATCCGTTTTGTTCATTTTTAGTTTTGACTTCACCAGAGGCTACTCTAAGGACAAATTCAAAGAAGTCTTTTTTAACCATATCCATACTTTTACCTTCAAGAAGTTGTCCGGCATTATAATCAATCCAACTATTTTTGCGATGGTACAAATTTGTATTGGTTGCAATTTTAATGGTTGGTACCGGTGCACCTAGAGGTGTTCCTCTACCGGTGGTAAATAAAATAATATGAGCGCCGGCAGCCATGAGGGCAGTAGAAGCAATAATATCGTTTCCCGGTCCTTTTAAAAGGTTTAATCCGGGAGTAGATACTCTTTCTCCATAATCTAATACGTCTACCACATTGGCAGTACCACCTTTTTGTGTGCAACCTAATGATTTTTCTTCAAGCGTGGAAATGCCACCTTTTTTATTGCCCGGGGAAGGGTTTTCATAAATTTCTTGGTTATGTTTCATGTAGTATTCTTTAAAGTTATTAATAAGGTCAACCGTTTTATTGAAAATACCTTTGTTAATACAGCGATTCATTAGTATGGTTTCAGCACCAAACATTTCAGGTACTTCTGTTAAAATAGTAGTACCACCGTGTTGAATAAGTAAATCGGAAAAAGCGCCTATCAAGGGATTGCCGGTAATTCCTGAAAATCCGTCCGAACCACCGCACTTAAGTCCAACAATGAGTTTAGAAACAGGACAAGGTTGTCTTTTAAATGTTTGAGTATAATCCACTAATTCTTCAATGATTTTTAAACCTTCTTCAATTTCATCCTCCACTTCTTGAGCAACGAGGAATTTTACACGTTTATCGTTATAGGCGCCTAGCACTTTTTTAAATTCAGGAATATTGTTGTTTTCACATCCTAAACCAAGTACTAATACACCGGCTGCATTAGGATGTTTTACTATATCTGCTAGGATTTTTTGTGTTGTTAAATGATCATCACCTAACTGGGAACATCCAAAGGGATGAGTGAAAGAGAAAATGCCATCTGTTTTTCCGGCAAATTTTTGGTTTGCTTCTTTTGCGAGTATTTCAGCAGTTTTATTAACACATCCTACCGTATTTACAATCCAAATCTCATTGCGAATACCTACGTCATCATTTTCTCTCACATAGCCCATAAATTCAGCATTTAAACGACTTGTTTCTTGATTTAATTCAGGTCTATAAGTATATTCTAATAAACCCTTTAAATTGGTTTTGAGGTTATGGGTATGAATGTATTCGCCGGCAGTAATAGGTCTGGTTGCATAGCCGATAGGATAACCGTATTTTATAATATATTCATTTTCTGCAATATTTTGAAAGGCAATTTTATGCCCGGTATCAATATCTTCTTTTGCAGTAATTTCTAAGTCGCCTAATTTGATAATTTCACCTTTTTTAATATCTTCTAAAGCAACTGCAACATTATCATTTTCATGAATTTTAATTAATTTATCTCCTTTAATCATTACAATCCTTCACCACTTCTCTTATTGCTTCTTTCATTCCTCTGGTCAAGATATTATATAGATAACCTGTAACAGTAGCGGTAAAATCTTCAATACTGTTTAAATCGGTTCCCCACATATCCGTTTTACCAAGAACACATCTCACTAATTTTTCAGTGGCTTCCTTACTGCCATCAAATTCAGACCACAATTGTTTAAACATTTCAAGTACAGGTATATCATCGTTAATTTTATAATCATTGCCTGCTCTGCTGCCAATCAATGCCGTTTCTTCTATTTTGGTTCCTCTATAGAATGCTATAAGTGCAGCTAATGAGAAGGTTAAAATCTTAGGTAATTTTCCTTTTCGATGGATATATTCTAATATAGAAGGAAGCACTCTTGTCTTAAATTTAGAAGTAGAGTTAAGAGATATACTTAATAAATAATGTTTAATGAATGGATTTGCAAATCTTTCACCAACAGCGGCAGCAAATTCTTCCAATTCATTTTGTGGCAAATCCAGAGTAGGAATAATTTCTTCAAAAATTCCTTTATTCATATAAGTGCGAATAATGTCATCATCCATGCATTCTTTCACAGTATCTTTACCGTATAGATATGCAGCTAATACTGTCATAGTATGAGCACCATTGAGAATTCTTACTTTTCTAGTCCTATAAGGAGTCATATCATCTGTCCAAATTACATTTAACCCTACTTTTGTAAAAGGTAGTTCTTCAGCAAGTTTTTTGTCACCTTCAATGACCCAAAGGTGAAAAATCTCTCCGGTATTGATAAGCTTATCTTCATATCCTAGCTGCTTAGTGAGCTGCTGTATTTCATCACGTGGATATCCTGTTACGATTCTGTCAACTAAAGTATTTAAGAAGTAATTTGCATTTTCTAACCAGAATACAAAATCGCTACCAAGATCCCACTTATTTGCCAATTGTATGACAATTCTCTTCAAATTGTCTCCGTTTCGATCAATTAATTCACAAGGAATAATAATCAATCCTTTTGTATTATCACCTTCAAAAGATTTGAATCTTTCATACAAAAAAACTGTTAACTTGCCGGGAAAAGAAGCAGGTGGAGTATCTTCAAATTTGTCATTCGGATTATAGGCGATGCCGGCTTCGGTAGTATTTGAAATAATTACTCGTAAATCAGGATTTTCAGCACATTTTAAATATTCGCTAAAATTTTTATAAGGATTGATACCTCTGCTTATCGAAGTGATAATTTCTTTGTTTTCCACAACTTTACCATTTTGAATTCCTCGTAAAAGTAAAGTATATAGACCGTCTTGTTCATTAAGTATATCCACTAAACCATGTTCTATCGGTTGCACAACGACTACTTTACCATTAAATAAATTGTTTTCATTTAGTTGATTAAACTGCCAATCCACAAAAGCTCTTAAAAAATTTCCTTCACCAAACTGTAACACTTTTTCAGGAAGTTCTTTGTTAGAACTTACTTTTAAATCACTTGGGAAATTAAAATTTCCTTTCAATAATTCAGCATTTAATTTTGCCATTTAAAAGTCCTCCTTAGCTTTTAATTTATAGATATTTATGATGCATCATAAATATTTATTATATTTAAAGTTTTCATTACAAGCCTGTTTTCATTTAAGTGCTTTTTCTTATAACTAGATTTGGCGTAATCACAGTCTTAGAAGGTACATTTCTACCTTCGAATACATCGTTTAATATTCTTACTGCTCCAATCCCTATGGTTTCTATTTTGTTATCTACAGAAGTAAGTTCAGGATCGCTACATTGTGCGATGATAGAATTATTAAATCCAATCACTGCAATATTCTCGGGAATTTGTTTATGAAGTTCTTTTAATTTTTTTATAGCCCCAACTGCTGTAATATCTTCTCCGGCAATAATTGCAGAAAAATTTTGTTTACAGGTTATGAGATGTTCTACTGCATGGTAACCGCCTTTCAGTCCTTTTTTTACGTTTAAAATTGAAAACGGCGTAAGTACGAGATTGTTTTTTATCATGCCATGGCTGAACCCTTCGCTTTTTGCCTGTGCACTATAAGTTTTTGCATCTTGTAAATATATAATATCTTTGTGTCCTTTCTTATATAAGTAATCTACACACATCGCAATCCCATAACTGTCATCACAAATAATGGAATATACATTTTCTGCTTCAAGAAATCCATTTACCATAACAATAGGTATATTTTTTGCAAGTTGGGAAATAGCCTTATTAAGTTTTTTGTCTTTAAACACTGATCCGACTAAAATGAGGCCATCTACGTTTTTTTCAGCAAGCATTTTCATATAATTTATTTTTTTCTGGGTATTTCCACCGGTATTGCAAAGTATAACGCTGTAGCCTAATTTACTAAACTCCTGTTCAATGGTATATGCTACAGTAGCATAGTAAAGATCACGGATATCAATCGTAAGAACGCCTATTGTTTTCATTGATTTGATTACCAATCCTCTTGCAAATGCATTAGGGGTGTAGTTGTGCTTTTCTAAAATTTCATTAACCTTTTTTCGGGTTTTTTCACTTACTTGGGGATGGTTATTGATTACTCGGGAGATAGTAGCAATAGAAACACCTGCTTCACGTGCTAAATCATAAATATTCATTCTAATCACCAATCATTAAATTTTGAAAGCGCTTACAGTTTAATTATAACGATAATAAGACTTCATTGTCAATTGTAATTTCATGTTTAATTTTTATGATTTTTGCAAATTTATTGTGATTTTTTCAGTCTATTAAATGAATAAAAGGCTTCATTGCTTATAAATGTTTTACCAATTAGGATTTAAAAAATTACGGATATCTCGCAGACTAAAGTAAAATTTTATGTAAGTGCTTACAGTTAATTAACCTAAAAATTAAAAATGAAGGAAGCGTAAATTTTTTTGAATTTCATAAAAATTTTTCTTGCATTTTTAAGAAAAACATAGTACTATTTTATATAAGAAGTTTAATGGTAAATATAAATTTAAAATCGAAACAATGGCGTTTCTAAAACATATATATGCTCATATATGTTTTTTAGAGGCGCTTTTTAATTTTTTTGTTGTTATTAATAGAAATGGAAAGGGGTACAATGATATGAAATGTGAGATGGAAAATTTGACTGAAATGTTTGGTTGTAATGTTTTTAATGACTCGGTAATGAGAGAACGTCTTCCAAAAGCAACATATAAGGCTTTAAAAAAGACGATTGATGAAGGCCTTCCGCTAGATCCTGCTGTTGCGGAAGTAGTAGCAAATGCAATGAAAGATTGGGCTATTGAAAAAGGGGCAACTCATTTTACGCACTGGTTCCAGCCGATGACAGGTGTTACTGCGGAAAAACATGATTCTTTTATATCGCCGACTACGGATGGTAAGGTAATAATGGAGTTTTCAGGGAAAGAGCTTATTAAGGGAGAACCTGATGCATCATCTTTTCCATCAGGAGGCCTTAGAGCAACTTTTGAAGCAAGAGGATATACCGCATGGGACTGCACTTCACCCGCTTTTCTAAAAGAGGATGCAGCCGGTGTAACACTTTGCATTCCTACAGCTTTTTGTTCTTATACAGGAGAAGCATTAGACAAAAAAACACCGCTTCTTCGTTCCATGGAGGCACTTTCAAAACAGGCACTTCGTATTTTAAGATTATTTGGTAATACTACTACAAAGAGAGTTATCACCACTGTTGGACCTGAACAGGAATATTTCCTTGTAGATAAGGAACTCTATAAAAAACGTAAGGACCTTATTTTTACCGGTCGTACATTATTTGGTGCTAAACCCCCAAAAGGACAGGAATTAGAAGATCATTATTTTGGAAGTTTAAAAGAAAGAATTTCCGCTTTTATGAAAGAATTGGATATAGAACTTTGGAAGTTGGGTGTTTCTGCTAAAACCAAACATAATGAAGTTGCTCCGGCACAGCATGAGCTGGCACCTATCTTTTCTACAACCAATATTGCTACCGATCACAACCAGCTTGCTATGGAAACAATGAAGAAAGTCGCTAACAGACATGGTTTAGCTTGCTTGCTTCATGAAAAGCCATTTGCAGGTATCAATGGTTCAGGAAAGCATAATAACTGGTCAATGTCTACCGACGATGGCCAAAATTTATTAGAACCGGGAAAAACCCCACATGATAATGCGCAATTTTTAGTATTTCTTTGTGCAGTGATTAAAGCGATAGATGAACATGCAGATTTATTAAGAGTTTCTGCAGCAAATGCCGGCAATGACCATAGATTAGGTGCGAATGAAGCACCGCCGGCCATTATCTCAATTTTCTTAGGCGAACAATTAACAGACATACTAGAGCAGCTTGAAAATGGTGGCGCTAAGAGTTCTAAACAAGAGGGAGAATTGAAGATAGGCGTATCTACTCTTCCGACATTACCTAAAGATACAACTGATAGAAATAGAACTTCACCATTTGCATTTACTGGCAATAAATTTGAATTTAGAATGGTACCTTCTTCTGCGTCTATCTCCGGTCCTAACGTAGTACTTAATACCATTGTTGCAGAAGCTTTATGTGAAATTGCGGATAGATTAGAAGGTGCGGAGGATTTTAATGCAGAAGTTCAAGGAATTTTAAAAGAAATTGTATTAAAGCATAAGAGAGTAATATTTAATGGTAACGGATATTCTCAAGAATGGGTAGAAGAAGCAGAGAGTAGAGGATTACCAAACATTAGGTCTACTGTAGATGCTATTCCTGCTTTAATCACTGATAAAGCCATTAAATTATTTGAGAAGCATCAAGTGTTAAGTCGTGTAGAATTGCACTCACGTTATGAAATACACTTAGAAACTTATAACAAACAGATTAACATTGAAGCCCTTACTATGTTAGATATGGCAAAGCGGGAAATTCTACCTGCTGCTATTAAATATACAAATGAATTAGCTTCTTCTATAAATGCAATTAAATCTACAGGCGTAAGTGCGGATACAAGTGTCCAAGAAGAATTATTATGTGAGGTTTCTTCAGTATTAGCTTCTTTTAGAAAAAATATAAAAGCGCTAGAACAAGCAACAGCTGAAGCTTCAAATATGCATGGTAATATTTATGAACAAGCATGTTTTTATAGAGATGAAGTCTTAGGTACGATGAATAAGCTTAGAGCAGATGGTGATAAACTTGAAACTCTAATAGATGCAGCTTTATGGCCGATACCAACTTATGCTGAACTGTTGTTTTATGAATAAAGAATAACTAAAAAATAGCGTGTTGAGTTTTCAACACGCTATTTTTATGTTTTTTAATGGTATGTTTTTACAAAACATTTTATATAGCAAATACTATTATTATATTTTAACACAATTCAATTTGTCGAAAAAAGTCTTTTGTAAATGTAAAAACTGTGTTAAAATTATTTACTGGGTGTTAAATTTAGGTTAACAAATGATTAAATTGTTTTCAGGGGGTTATTTATGAATATTCTGGATTTTCTGACCTTGTTTGGAGGATTGGGTTTATTCCTCTACGGAATGAAAATAATGGGGGATGGTTTGGAAAAGGCAGCTGGCGAGAAAATGCAAAAGATTATTGAAGCTATGACCAGCAATATTTTTAAAGGTGTGCTTGTTGGAGCAGTAGTTACAGCTATTATTCAGAGTAGTAGTGCTACTACAGTGATGGTTGTAGGTTTTGTAAATGCGGGAATTATGCGTTTAACTCAAGCTGTCGGTATCATCATGGGCGCAAATATAGGTACTACCGTTACTGCCCAGATTCTGAGGCTAGGAGATATTGATAAAAGTGTATGGTATTTAGCAATGCTTAAACCCAAAACCCTTGCGCCATTAGCAATTGCTATAGGGGTAGCACTTGTTATTTTTAGTAAGAAAAAGAAATTAAACAATATAGGGGAAATATTTACAGGTTTTGGTATTTTGTTTATCGGTATGGGGACTATGGAAGGTGCCGTTCATGCATTAAGAGATTTACCGCAGTTTAAACAGGCATTTACCGCTTTTAGCAACCCTATCCTAGGGGTTATGGTAGGTGCTGGGGTAACCGCTATCATCCAAAGTAGCAGTGCATCAGTCGGTATACTTCAAGCAGTGGCATCGACAGGATTAGTAACTTTTTCATCAGCGGTACCAATTATTTTAGGTCAAAATATTGGGACTTGTATTACCGCACTGCTATCTAGTATTGGAGCAAATAAAAACGCGAAGAAAGCAGCAATGATTCATTTATTCTTTAATGTTATTGGTACAACGATATTTTTAATTGTCATATATACATTCCAAGGTTTAGTAGGTTTTTCTTTTTGGGATAGTTCCATTAATCGTGGAAACATAGCTGATTTTCATACTATCTTTAATATTAGCAACACACTCATACTGATTCCCTTTGCCGGTTTGTTAGTTAAATTTGCACATTTGACTGTTAGAGGCAAAGAAGGAGATATGATACAGCAACATCTAGATGAGAGATTCTTGTCAACCCCGTCTGTAGCTGTTTCCCAAACGGTAAAAGAAGTAGTGCGTATGAGTAAAGTAGCGGAAAAAAATGTTTTATTAGGCATAGATGCCATTCTCAATAAAAGTACAAATGTTTTTGGTGAAATTGAAGACAATGAAGAGATTATTGATAAAATGGAATCAGATATTACAAAATATCTCATTAAAATTGCAGATGAGCCACTAAGTAACGAAGAAAACAAACTGGTTTCCGGAGTATTTCATATTATTACCGATATTGAGAGAATAGGGGACCATGCTGTTAATTTAGGTGAGATTGCAGCCTATATGAATCAAGAAAGCATAGAGTTTTCAGATTTGGCAAAACAAGAACTAGCTGCGATAACCGATGTGACGAAAGAAATCTTAAGTTTGGCTTTAGCAGCACATGAAAAGCAAGATATCATTTTAGCAAAGAAAATTCAGCCTTGTGAAGATATAATAGATTTATTCAAGGAAACACTTAGGGTTAAACATATTGATAGATTAACACAGCAAAAATGTGATCCGAAAGCGGGTGTTATCTTTCTAGATATTATTACTAATTTAGAAAGAATAGCGGACCATTGTTCTAATATTGGTATAGCGGTAGAACAGTTACATTCGGAAAAGACATATTTTGATCCGCATCAGTATTTGCATCAGCTTCATAAAAGTCAAGATAAGGAATACATGGATATCTATCAAGAATATAAAGAAAAATATAAAGCATATATTACATGATATAAGATTTACACCAATTTTATAACGACTACGGCAGAAAACCTGATCTCTATAAAAACCTTTAATAGTTTATACTATTAGAGGTTTTACTATTTTACGGCATTTAAATAAATTGCAATTTTAATTATCAGAAGGAAATAATAAAAAAATATAGAAATAAATAAATGATATTAAATGATTAGGAGAGATATAATGACACAAATAGAATTCATTGTACCTACATTATTTGGATTAGAAGCTTTAGCTGCAAAGGAAATACGTGAGCTTGGCTATGAAACAACATCAGTCGAAAATGGTAGAGTTACCTTTATCGGAGATGAAGCTGCTATCTGTAGAGCAAATCTTTGGTTACGTACTGCAGAACGTGTTTTAGTTAAAATGGGTGAATTTGAAGCAACTACATATGAGCAACTTTTTGAACAAACGAAGGCGGTGCCGTGGCCGGATTGGATTCCTGAAAATGCAAAATTTCCGGTTAAGGGGTATTCATTAAAGTCCCAACTTTTTAGTGTTCCTGATTGCCAATCTATCATCAAAAAGGCAGTAGTGGAAAAGATGAAAGAAAAATATAATACTACATGGTTTCAAGAGGATGGTCCACTTTATCAGATACAATTTTCGTTATTAAAGGACAAGGTTACCTTAATGATTGATACGAGCGGGGATGGCTTACATAAGAGAGGATATAGGGAACATGCAAACGAAGCACCACTGCGTGAGACATTAGCAGCTGCTATGGTTATGCTGAGTGTTTGGAAACCGGAAAAAGCATTTTTAGATCCATTTTGTGGGTCTGGAACTATACCAATTGAAGCAGCACTAATAGGTGCTAACATTGCACCAGGATTAGAAAGAGAATTTGTTGCTCAAAATTGGCACAGAGTACCGAAAGAATTATGGTGGGATGCTAGAAGAGAAGCTCATGACAAAATGAGAAAAAATATAAAATTTCATATATACGGATCGGATATTGATCATAAAGCTGTAAAGTTATCCCGTGAAAATGTTTCGTTGGCAGGAGTAGGAGATTATGTCATTATAAGTAATTTACCCATGAATGAGATACAATCAAAAGACGAGTACGGGTGTATTATTTGTAATCCACCTTATGGAGAACGCCTTGGTGAATTGAAAGAAATAGAAAAGCTTTACAGACAAATGGGACAAATATTTAAAAAATTTGATACGTGGTCATATTATATATTAACTTCTTATGAGAATTTTGAAAAACTTTTTGGAAGAAAAGCAAATAAGAAGCGTAAACTTTATAATGGGATGATAAAATGTGATTTATATCAATACTACGGGCCTAAGCCGCCCAAAAATAATGTAGAATAAATATCGACAAAGTGTTATGTAATTATAAAAAAGTCAAGCATTAAACTGAACCTTGCTTTGGCTTTTTTGTTTTTTATTTAAAATATTGTGGTAAAAATAAAAGGAATTAGCAATTTTTATTCCTGCATATTATGTTTATATGTAATTTTATGTTAAAGGAGGACAAAATATGGACTATAACATTTTGCTGGGAGGAGCAGCGGGGCAAGGAATGAATACAATTGGGGATGTCCTAGGAAAGGTGATTACCAGAACGGGATATTATATTTTTTTTAATAAAGATTATATGTCCAGGGTTAGAGGCGGACATAATTTTAATCAACTTCGATTTTCTGAGAAACCCCTTTATTCTCATAAAGAAAAACTGGATGTCATTATTGCACTCAACGAAGAAACGATTGACAAACATAAAGAAAGGTTGATGAAAGATGGTATTATTGTTGCTTCAAGTGATTTTAAAATAACAGATGAAAAAATCATTACATTGCCTTTTAAAGAAATAGCAAAAGAGATTGGGAATGTTAAAGTGTTTGGTACTGTTATAGTCGGTACCATTATCAAGATGTTTAACCTATCTCTTGATATACTGGAAGATGTTTTAAAGGAGTACTTTTCGGGTGAAATCCTGGAAATGAATATTCAAGCTGCGCAAAGAGGTTATGAACTTACTGGCAATAGATTTAACTTGGTACACCCCAATCAGAAAGACAGAATCACTATTAATGGAAACCAAGCAGTAGGCTTAGGCGCTTTAGCTGCGGGGTGTATATTTTTTTCTGGATATCCAATGACACCAGGTACCGGTGTGATGAATTATATTGCATCAAAACAAAAAGAATTAGGTATTGTTGTTGAGCAGGCAGAAGATGAAATTGCTGCATTAAATATGGTTTTAGGTGCTTCTTTTGCTGGTGCAAGAGCGATGACAAGTACATCCGGTGGTGGATACAGCTTAATGGTAGAAGCAATTGGTTTATCAGGAATTATCGAGACACCTGCAGTGATTGTCAATGTACAACGCCCGGGACCGGCAACAGGACTGCCGACCAGAACCGCCCAAGCAGATTTGAAATTTGTTATTAATGCGGCCCAGGATGAAATACCAAGGTTAATAATATCCTTAAGACACGCAGAAGAAGCGTTTTATCAAACAGCTAGAGCATTTAATTTAGCAGAAAAATATCAGATTCCTGTTACGATACTAAGTGATCAGTATTTGGCAGATACCGGAGTGACCATTGACCCTTATGACTTTACCAAAATAAAGATAGAACGATACTTAGCAACCAAAGAAGATATTGGTGAAGCGCCATATAAACGATATAAAATTACAGACAGCGGTATTTCTCCGAGAATCATACCCGGGAAAATACCAGGTCAGGTATTCATGGTAGATAGTGATGAACATGATGAGTTTGGACACATTATAGAATCCGGCGACCTAAGAAATCAGATGATGGAAAAGCGAATGAGAAAAATGGAGCTTATAGCACAAGATGTACAAGAACCTTGGCATTTAGGAAATCTAGAGCCGGAAGTATTATTGATAGCATGGGGGTCCACCTATGGTCCTATCAAAGAAGCAGTAGAATTATTAGAGAAAGATGATAAAAAAGTGGCAGCATTGGTTTTTGGTGACGTCTGGCCCTTACCTACCAAATTAATTCAAGAATATTCACAAAAAGCTAAAAAGATTATTTCCATAGAAGGTAATTATTCTGGACAATTAGCGGATGTTATACAGGAAAAGACCTGTATTCCTATAAAAGAGCGGTTAAATAAGTATGATGGAAGACCTTGGAGTTATGATGAAATTTACAGAAGGATACAGGAGGTGCTTTAATATGTTAAATACTAAGTTTGAAACTGCAAAAGAAACGGCATGGTGTCCGGGCTGTGGTGATTTTGGCATTCTAAATGCATTAAAAGAAGCCTTAAATGAATTAGCCCTTAATCCTCATGAAGTAGTCATTTGTTCAGGAATTGGTCAGGCGGCAAAGGTGCCACAGTATATTAATACTAACGGATTTAATGGATTGCATGGCCGAGCACTGCCTCCTGCTACCGGAATAAAAATTGTCAACAAAAACTTAAAAGTAATTATTAATTCCGGTGAAGGTGATACTTATGGAGAAGGTGGAAACCACTTTATACATACCATCAGGAGAAATCTAGACATTGCCCATTTTGTACATGATAATCAAATCTATGGACTTACAAAAGGGCAAGCATCTCCGACCACTAATATAGGGTTTAGGACAGGAGTACAGACAAATGGTGTAATTTTAGAACCTTTAAATCCTATTGCATTAGCGATTAGTATGGGTGCAAGCTTCGTAGCCAGAAGTTTTTCTGGAGATGCCGAGCATCTCAAAGAAGTGATGAAAGCAGCGATTAACCACAAAGGGTATGCATTAGTAGATATTCTTCAGCCCTGTGTAAGTTTTAATAAAATTAATACCTTTAAATATTATAAAGATAGGGTGTACTATTTACCGGAAGAGTTTGATCGTACTGACAGAGAAGAGGCATTTAAGCGCTCTCTTGAATGGGGAGACCGCATACCGCTTGGTATTTTCTATCAAGTTGAAAAAACTACCTATATAGATTGTATTGATTATTTAAACAATGGTCCCGCTTTAGTTGATAAAGAACTTAATCCAATGGATGCAGAAAAATTTATGGATGATTTTAAATGATATTTAAAATATTTAATGGTATATCCATATCGTTAATTTTTTATTTATTGCTTAAATACTATCTTTTTTGGGTATTTATATATATAATATATATAAAGAGATAATATGTTGCTATAACGACTGTAGCAGATAAACTGTAAATTCCCATAACAGTCCTACAATTCACTTATAGAGAAATATAGGATTCATTAGATAGAATCTAAATGAAGTCTTATATCTACAATACTTATTTCAATTAAATTTCAGTAATTAGTCTAACAAGCTAAAGCGTAACTCAAATGCATATATGGTTTTTACAAATATACCCATAAAGGGTGTGTTTGGAATATAGTGAATGCAATATTAAAAGACCAGCTAATTAAAGTCAAGAGTTTTTAAGAAAAATTTTGAGAAATTTTTTTAGACTCCTGACGTTAATCAAAGGCATGACAACAAGACCA
>JASGMB010000002.1 GCA_030156665.1 Clostridiales bacterium | reverse complement strand
TCGTAAATTTCATCTTTAGTGCCATTCGGAAGCGAGTGAAATCCATCAACGCCATCAGGTAGTGTGATGTAGGACACGCTTTCTTTGTATGGTTCGTATTCTGTTGCTGTTGTGCCTTCTTCGATTTGGATAGAATCTAAAATGTTTTGAATATTTTGTGCTGATATACCGTCTGTAAAATAAAAATTTATTTGATATTCGTTAAGTTCATTCGTTGTAAAACTTGTAGGTGTAGACGAATTAAAAACAATATTTGTAATAATGTTGCCATATATAATTTTAACAGCATGAGTACCGCTAACTTTCGTTTTATCCCAATTAAAATAATATTGAGTATTTGGTTGTAATGTTGTTGTCTTTATTCGTAAATTATTAGCATCAATATTTGTTAATTTTACTTTATTCTTATCAAACAGATTCTTCCCGACACTCTTAATCCTTACGGGTAATGTAGATTTAGTGCCGTCAAACCAGTATGGGAACATTTCGTTTATTTCGTCTGCTGTTTTAGTGTCTAGTCCAAGTGCTGTTAGGTCAAGTGCCATTACTTCTTGTACTTCCATTGTTTTGCCGTTGGCTGTGGTTAAATCTGGATACAGATGATCAATTCTTATTACTGCCTTTCCTTCTTGATTTGTAACAGTAAAAATATGATATATTACAGTCCATACGTTTGGGGCTAGAGTTTTATTTGCTGTTGTTGTACTTTGAACAGTAGTACCATAAAAAACAAACCTAATCCCTGTACATTCAGACGGAATTTTTACTTTTGCTTTAATAAATATTTTCTTATCAGTTTGTAATTCTAAACCAGTTGTTTGATACACATTTGGGTATGTTACTGTACCGTCACTAGTTACGCTTAATGTGTTTTCGCTTGTTGTTAGAGCAGCCCCTCCACTTTGCCACCCAGTAGTACCATCAGCAAAGTTACCATTCTTAACTATATTCGTTGCTGTCCTACCCTTCACACTTGCGCTAACTTGCCCTTTAACAACACTATCTGATACATCTAAATATGTTCCGTCATCTTTGTAGCCTGTACCTACTGAGAATATTGAAGCGTTTTGAGTGAGTGTGTCTGTGTAATCAGGTGAATATACTTCGGCTTCTATTGCGGTTATTCTATCGTCTAATATTGCAGTGTCTACAGTAGTTCTGAGTCCGGGTACTATTTTTTCTACGGTAATTGCTTCATCTTGAATTTTAGAGGTTGATATAGCATTATCCGCTATCTTATCATTGGTAATACTTAAAGATTTAATCTTACTATTAGATACTGAATTTGCTGCAAGTTTTGATTCAGTCACATTTGCATCTTTAATCTTAGTTGTGATTACGGAATCAGTACCTAGTTTACTTTCTGTAATACTACCATCTGCTATTTTAACAGTAGTTACCGCGCCATTATTAATTTTTGCAGTAGTAATATTACTATCTGCTATCTTTTCAGTTGTAACATTACTATTTGCAATCTTTGATGTAGTCACCGTACTATCTTGAATTTTTTCAGTAGAAACTGACGAATTACCTAATTTAACATTAGTAACCGCAAGATCATTTATTTTTTCTGTAGTCACGTTTTTATCTGCAATTTTTGTAGTTGTTATATTAGCATCTTTAATTTTAGAAGTAGTTACATTTCCATCTAAAATTTTTACTGTTGTAACCGCATTATCTTGTATTTTAGAAGTAGATATAGAATCATCCGCAAGTTTCGTATTATCAATGTTAGAATCAGCAAGTTTAGAAGTTGTAATAGCACCATCTTGAATGTTCTCTGTACCTATACCTCCTGTGCTTCCATCTTCGTGAGTAGAAAGAGGGTCAAACATTTTATTTATCTGGTCAAAATCCTGCTCAATAGTATCCGGTCCTGCTAAATCTGTACTAAAATCCCCTAAATCCGCTGTAAATTTTCTAGTAGGTTTCATTGTAAAAGGTCCTCCTCTCTGCTTATCATTTCTGGATTACTTTCTAATGGCTCAAAACCAAAACCAATAGCATAAACAGTAACTGGGTCGTCTATTCTATCGTTTTCAATCAATACTTGAAAACTTGTTGCGATCTTATTAATTTCAGCGCCTTTTTGAATCATATCAGCAAAACCCCATTTTTTACTCCAAAGTCTTTGCCAAATTAATGATTCTGCTAAATCAACATTTTCTATTAAAACGTCTACATAGTCACCTAAAAGTGTAATATTAACAAAAGATTCTGTTTGCTCATGCTGTCTAAATGCTAAGAATAAGAATCTTAAATACTTTGGATTTAACATATATCCAAAATGATATTGCTTTGATAAAACGCTAAAACAAATCCCTTTTTTCTCACCAGTATCTACATCAATATCTGAATATCCTTTGTTTGTGGTAAGCAGATAATTTTTACTTGTAAAAAGTAATTCTCCATTGGTCTTTTTATACCATGCATAATGCTCCCACCCTGTATAAACCACAAACCCACCAGGTCTATTCCAAAAGTAAACTAAAACTTTATTATTATATGAAATGGTATCGTCATCCGAAAAGGCTAACATATACTTATTGTCATGGAATACAGCTCTTACTTTTTCTTTGTTTTTAATTGTTTTTAAAGTTCTTTCTACTTTATTTTCAGATAAACGGTCTATAATTTGGTCTGGCTGTACCATTACTACTTCTTGACTAAGTATTGAAGCACTTACCCTATAGATTGCGTCTTGTCCTAAGAAAGTTATCGAAAAAGGAGTAAGTGCAATAGAATGATGTGCTACACAACCATAAGGAATCGGAAGTGGTTTCCAGATAGCATCAGTTGTAGGGTCAATTCCTCGCCAATGGTACCAGATGTTATTATAGCTTACTAATAAATCATCCGATAAATTGCAAATAGCAGTTATCTTTCCATCGTTTGTATATGGGTATGCTTTTGACGTTTCTTTAAAGTATCCTATGTCATTAGGTTCTGAATAAAATAGTGCAGTTGGGTCGTCTGGATTACCTGCAGCAAATATTCTTAAAGAAGAAGGATGTTGAATAAACATTGTGCATTTTTTGATAGGGGTTAAATTATTATCTGTAATATCAATTCCGTTTTGGTCTTTAGCAGTTGGTTTAATCGGTCTTATAACATTTGAAATTATATCGTTAATCTCTGTTACATCTGTCCAATTCGTGGTATTTGTGTAATCTTCTGCACTTAAATCAACACCTGTTCTGTTTAAATTTGATTGATAAAACTTGCCATCTGTGTGTTTTACAATGTCACCTATTTTAATATCTTGTGCTCCTGTTGTGGTAGAAAAGTAATCAAAGTTACCCCATTCGTAAATCTCGTTTCCATCTGCAAAATAAAAGATACTTCTTATCACTAAAAATGATAATGTATCACTTTGTACCGATTGTTTTGGAACTAATGTCTTGTCCGGCTTTACCTCATATAAAACTTTGTCTTTTACAATAATATCTTTTACAACATTGCCAATAGTCCACTCAATTCCATCTGTTATTACACCGTTATAAGACGTAGGGTTATACTTTTCTACTCCACGCCTTGTAATAAATCCACCACGTTCTGAAAGATCTGCATTATAAGCCTTTTCTAACTCTGCATCATCAAGCTGGTTAGGTGCTGACGTATCATTCTGTCCTTTCCGAAAATCGTCATACACCTTTACATCCATTTCTGGCATATTCTCACCACCTTACCATATAGGTGCTTTTATCCTTTTACTTGTGCCTTTATGACTTTTTAAAGTAGTATGCGTATCTTTTGCGCTATCGTAAAATTCAGCTAATAATATTTGTGCATCTTCATCTCTCATGCCGAAAATTCTTGCTCTTTCTTTAGAAGCTATATAATCCGGTAGTATATCGTGATAATCAACCGCAATTTCCGGTTCTTCGGTCCCTCCTGTTACATCTTTTGGGTATCTAATGTATGTAAAGTCATAAGTACCATCATAATCAAACTGAACCTTTTTACTACGAATACGAAAAGCATTGGTTTTAGTTTTAGTACCATTTATAATACATTCTTTTACTTTAAAAAATAACGGGTCTATATCGTACCATTCGTCTGCTTTAGCTGTAATTGTAATTGTTTCTCTAATTCCTGCTGTATCATACTTTTTACAAAGTTTTTTTATTGCATCGTTAATGTATCTAATCGCAAATTGAAGGTTTATTTTTCGTGGAAATTTAAGTTGAGCTTGTATTCTCATTTCATCAACGGTCAATGAAATCACCTTCTTTATTATTAAAGATAAAAAGCATCTTCTTTAAATAGATTTCTACTTTCTAATGCCCTTACATAATAATCATCTTTCATTTTTCTTCTTTCTGATTCTTCTAACTTTTGATTATGCCTATCAATTTCTGTAAATATTTCTTTTCCGCGATAACCTACATAGGTTTCTTTTGCATAATCTATAGTCCTTACATCAAGTTCTTCAAATGGAACCACAAAACACCTTGAAAATCCTATGTTTTCACTAGAATGTACTTCAAACTTTTTAGTTTTATGATTTCTTACTACAAAATAACTTGAATCTATCTCTTTTAATCTTTCTGGTATATGAAATACATTGGTATTAACAATAGAATAGTATGGAAATCTTAAAAGCAGTTCATCTTTTGTCATAAAACCTCTACCCCTTTACCTACTGTTTTTAGATATAAAAGCGGTAGGAAAATATAAAGATTTTCCTATACCTCCCTACCGCTAGTTATAAAAATAAATTAGTGTTCTGTGATACCGGTCAGTAAACTTTGACCTCTTACTTTATCACAACCTATGTCAGCGTACATAACCAATACCGCTTCATAAGCTGCTTTACCACTTACTTTCTTAAGAATTGCGCCATCTTCTGCCATCCAATCCCAATCGCCCATGCGATAAAGTTTCCAGTTCTCTTTAGAAAGGAACCTCATAACTCCCGGCTTTTCATACTTTTCACGAGTGAGTGGAATCTCACCATATTTCATTACTTTATAGCCACCCTTTAAGGTCGTATAATCAATGTTTTTCTTATAAGTTAACTGGTTGTACTGAAATGCTCTTGCAACCCCATAACCACACATGATAAAGTCAATTTGACTTCCCATTTCAGCGTCAGCTTCGTCAATCATCTCCTGCATTACAATTTCATCAAGTTCACCATTTAATGCTTTAACATTAGGATCAAACCACTTGTGAGTTGACCTATCAATGTTATAAAGTGTAGAACCGGAATTAAATACTGCGTCCATGCCGGTAAGTTCCATGTTGTAGTTTCCGGCAAGCGTAATAATATCAGTTGCAGCTGTAGTTACTGCAGCACCATCAATTAAAATCTGGTTATTTGCTTTATCTCTTGATAGGATGGTTCTACCTTCGGCAATAGGTGTGCCATCTGATTGCAATATATCAATTACTTGTCCTTCTTGTAGATACTGAACAGAATCTACAGTAAGTAAGTTAACAGATGTATTAACACCACAAGTTGCCATTTTACCCGAACCATCACCGAAAAGTTGTCGTCTTAGTGAATCATTTGCATCGATTATGATATCTTCCATTTGACTTGCTAATTGGTTCGCAAATGCGTACTTATCATTTCTTGAAGCTTTTAAAAGCTTATCAGTAAGTCTAATGGTTGCAAATATATTTTTAGTATTCCATATTGCATGTTCCCATTTTCTTGCTTGTGGTTCTGGAGTATCGCCATCATCTGCTCTGTTTCCAATACCGCCGCTTCTACCATACTTGATCGGCATTTTAATCTGAAATCCTGCTACCTCTTTTGTTGATTTTTCCATTTCCGCTAAAAACGGACCAGAACGTTCATCTAACTGCGTTCTTGCAGGTTCAATAAAAAATTCTTTTAACGCTTTTTCAGCGTTAGCCATATTGCTACCGACATATGCTGCCATATAAATGACCTCCTTTTAAATTCATTGGTTATTGGTTAATAAAATTTATATAAAGTTTGCATTACTGCCACGACTTTAAAAATGCTTCTGTTGCAGCTTTGAAACTTTTTGGTTTTTCAGTTGGTGCTGATACTGGCGGTTTACCAGTAGAACCACCATTACTAATCACAAACGGTGCTTTACCGCTTCCAATATCTTTTATGTATTTTTCAACTACTGCATTAAATATCTTTTCATTTTGAATTAGCTTATTAAAGTTTTCTTCATCAGCTATTATTTCCTCTATTGTTTTTGGCTGTTTAGAAAGTTTTTCATACTCTGCCCTAACAGAATCAAACTTTTCACCCTTTGCCATACGGTATGCAATTTCTAGTGACTTTTCATTTTGTTTTAAAAAGTCATATGAGTTTATGATTTTTGCCATATCGTCAATATACTTAACTGCATCTGGGTTATTTGATAGAAATTCATCTGCTATCATTTCAAACTTTTCTCGTTCTTCTGCCGCTTTTCTTTGTGCTTCTTCTTCCTGCTTTTTTTCTATTTTTCTTTGTTCTTCATAAAACTCTTTTAAAACAGCTTCTGGATTTTCCATTAATCTATCTAAAAGTTCTTGCTTTTTAGCTTCCGCTTCTGCTTCTAATTCTTCCGGTGTTTTCTGTGGCTGTGGTAATTGCTGACTTTCATCTATTTTTTTATAAACTTCATCAAGTTTTGTATCTACTTTCGTAATAAAATCTTTTATATCAAACTCTGGTTCATCTGGCTCAAATGGCACTTTATCATCTGACTTTTCTTGTGGTTGTGGCTTAGGTTCCGGTTCTGGGTCATTGTCTTTTGGTTGATCTTGCGGCTGTGGTTCTGGCTGTGGTGTAGGTTCTTGCTCTGGCTGTGGAGTTGATTCCGGAGAAGGTTCTGGTCCTGGCTGTGGTTCGTCAAATGCTTTTATCATTTGATTAGCCGCTTCATCAAACGCACCAAACAATTGAATATTTATCTTATCTATCTTTTTTTGAGTAAACACACTAACATCTCCTTTTTTTAATTTTTACTGTGGCGGCATACCATCGGCACGAACTTCATCGCCCGGCGCTTGTGCTGCCCCTACTTTTTGCTGCAAACTCATAACATGCATCATAACGTGTTGCTCAAATATCTCATCTATTTCAGGATTTTGCCTTAATAAGTCATCATAATCAGAAGTTAGACGATAAGAATTATGCTTATGAATGTGCATAATATCATCATCAAACTCTCTTATTGGCATCATGTTGCCTTGTATCATTTCTCTATTTTCTCTTAATGCTTTTTGAGTATGAAGGTTATCTTCATCATCAAAGGTTTCCCAATCTCCTAGTTCAATCATTTCAAAGATTTTTGCACGACCTTCTTTTGTAATTCTTCCGGTATCTGGGTCGTTGAATAGTCCTGCTTGTAGTAAATCAAATACCATCTGTCTGCGCTGTGCTGGAGTTTCTGAAAGCATTGATGATGTTTCTATATATACATCAAATGATGTAATATCGTTTTTATCCCACGCTGTTACCTCGATTGTATTATTTTTACCGACTGTCCTAATCATTCTAGGGTAGTCAGCAAATTGTTTGTAAAGCCTTAAAACTTTTATTCCGATACTAATTCTTGCTTGCTGTATATCATCCCCTGTGAGTGCGATTCTGGTATCATCATCCTCTTTTAAAAGACTAAGCATGATACCAGAACCGACACCAGTAGGAGGGGTTGACGATTTAGCCGCTTCGGATACACCAGATAGCACATTAAACATATGTTCAATTGTTGCATCTTCATTGTGAAATGTTGCTGGTAACGCAGGATACTGTAAGTATTCAGGTTTTTGTGAACCTTGCCTTCTTGGTATCATCTGACCGGGTGCAAGTCCATCTTCTTCTAGCATATCCTCGTCAATAGCACCTTCTTCATAGGTCATTTGACCGATTGCGGCACGATTTAGGTATTCTTTAATTCTATTTCTAATAGAGTTGTAACGTCTTTGAACTGGTAAAAGGTCCTCAAATACGGTTTCACCAAAGAAGTATTCGTTTATGATACACTTTTGAACATCAAATGGAAGTTCATATTTGCCTTCCTCTGTCATTCCATAGGGAAGCGGGCCATAGTAAAGCAAGTTATTTTTAGAAGCTATAATGAGTCTACCTCTAGGATAACGCTTTGAAGGCAGTTCCCAATGTTCAATTACAAGTACGGAATGCTCATGTACTGCACTTCCTATTGTGTAACCTATCCCTTTTTGTCCTAATCCACCACTACCTGTAGACTTTTTTAATGAAAATACATTTAGTTTTTCACCTTTTTCAGTTACACCCCAGTTTTCAAAAAGTTCATCTTCGTGAAATACTCTTGCGTGTTGGATTGATCTATTGTAATGAATTGGTTTAAAGATTGATTCAGGGTAAATCTCAAAAGGTGAATACACGTTAATATCAACATCACCTTCAAAGATATTTCTAATTGTTCGATAACCATTGTCGGCCGCTTCTCTAATTTCAAATTCTTCTAGTATGCTCTGCTCTATCTCATCTATTTCAGAATTTTCCTCTATTACTTGACCTATAATTCTACCCTTTTGTGGGTTCCATACAGTTTTCCAAATAGCTGTACCGGTTTTCTCACTCCATGTATTCGCTTCTTTTTGTTTTTTATGAAGCTTTTCTTGTTTTTCAACACCTTCTAGTATCTTTGAACTAACTTTTGCAGATGAAATATCATCACTGTCTCCACTTGCTGGTCTTACTTTTAACGTTACAGCTAGTTTATTTAGCTTTGCAAGTCTTGTCTGTAAAATCGGTCGCAGTTGATTAAATACTTCTCTTTCTTCCCACCAATAGTATGACTCGTTGTTTTCAATATCGTTTGAGTAAGCATTTATATGAACGTGTTGATTTCCTTGAATAAAATTTATAAGTAATCGCCAATTCAGTTCTAGCGGTAGCTTTTCAGTTCTTCTACGCTCAAACTCACGAAAAACAAAAGCAATAATATCTTCTTTATACTTTTGCTTTTGCCTTTCTTTTGCATCAAAATTAAATACTTTAGCAGTTACGTTATTTAGCATTTTAACTGCATCCAACCCACTCACCCCCTTTTTTATCTAAAATAAAAAGGTCAAACAAAGCTAAAACTTCATTTGACCTCGTGGGTTCTAATTTCTTTATTAAGATTTATATAGATAATTCATTTCTTTGCATCTATCACAGCGTATCTCGACTGCTATTAAATTTTGTTCATCTGGTAGTTCAACAATCTGCTCGCCATATACGATGTTTTTACTATTTATTTTACATAAAAGCTTACCGCAATTATTACATTTGTAGTTTTGTAGTTCATTCATGGGTTCATGACCTCTTTCCCTATGTTTCTATAATAAAAATAACCTTAATTTATTTTTTTTGCAAATTTTTTCTTTAAAACTTAAAAAATTTAAATTTTCATTAATTTCTCATAACAAGCTTTTATTACTTTGGCGTCATGTAAAGCATTATGCTTCTTTCCTTCAATTCCTGCAAATTCTTCTCTATTTATATCTGGGTCAATACCTTTTATTTTAAATAATGTACATATATCAAATGGTATATAATAAACATTTTTAGGAATATTGAAAGCATGGCCGAATATATCACAAAATAATATCCAATCATATGCAAGACAATCCGACCATATTTCTACATTCTCAAATTGATTTAACCATTCTTTTAACTCCTTTTTGATTTCTAATTTATTGTTTTTTAATTCAGTATCAAAACTTAAATCATCATAAAGTTTTCTAGTAGTAGCAACCCCATCATATTCTGCCCATTTTAAATTATTAATTATATTTTTTTGAATCCATTCATCTACTTGTTCTACATCAAAATCGTTAAATTCAGCATAAAAAGTTTTACCATTTTCACTTATTAAACCTATACTAATTAAACTTGTACTTTTGTGTAGTCCTGTAAATTCTGTATCAAAAAACACTTTCATATTTTGGAAGCTCCTTCCACATTACGATTTTCTCTATTGATAGTCCTTTTCCTAAGCCACATTAAAGCTTCCTCAAGTTTAGTAATCGCAAGTGCATTTTCACGACAGGCATAAGGTGACTTTTGAAAATGCTCTAATCTACAGATCACCATAGCGATTAAATCCTCATTACATACACCATTTACACCACATTCTTTAATAGGACCTTCTTGAAAATGGATATTTGCAAGATGTAATGTTTTTTTATCAGCATTTTGCGAAACATTAATTACATGAAAATCATGCGGTGCATTATACTTCATAGCTTTTTCATCTTCATAAAATACTTCTGTATACTTATTAGTTAGTAAATCATGTTTTAGCTTTTGCATATCAACCTCTCCTTTACATTCCGTTAGTAGCTTTCAGATAAGCTTCTATTTCAGCGTCTTTATATCTTTTTATAGCATTAATGCTTTTGGTTTCTTTGGGTTTATCTTCACTTGATAACCTTTTATACTCAACTGGATCTTTTGACATGATACGGTTTAAAAGATCTTTACGCTCTTTATTAAATGAATGATCTTTCACAATAATGTATACCCATTGAAAAGCAATAATTACTACTAGAATTGATATAGCTATATATTCTATCGGCATAGTAACACCCCTTATACTTCTAAGAGTTTTTCAAGTATCTTAGTCTTGGATTCAGATTCATCTATCTCAATGTTGTATTTTGCTGCAATTTCCACCAATACGTCTTTATTAATTGTAAGATTGTTGGCATTAAGTGCTGCTTCTAGTATCTCCTCCCGAATTAAATCAGCGTCGGTAATCTCCGGTTCTTCTGCAGGCGCTTCACTATCTAATACAATAAGTTCTTCATCTTTTAAATCTTCAATAAGTTGCATTATATGAGTTTTACAAAGTTTATATACTGTTGCAGGGAACTTAGGATTTCCAATGTCGTATGCTGCTCTTTCCTTACAACCGTAGAACTCGCATTGAATAATATTTTTTGTCTTATTTAAAACTACGCCCATTTTTACCTTCCTTTCGTTTTTTCATAGTTTATATCAAATGTAAAAGTTATACAAATGTATTTGTATTGTTAAAATAAATGTAACACTTTGTTTATATCTAACTCACTTACATCTAGGAAAATCTATCTGGATATAAAGATTTTAGAGTTCTATGAACCATAGACTGGTCGTGTTTTGGATTATCAAATTTAATTACAATCTCCTGCAATATTTGATTTTTAATTATATCTTCTGCAATTTTTAATCCTTCCGCTACTCCTTCTTTATATCCATCTTTAAAACCTTTGCTGTAATAATAGTCAAATCTACCTCTTGCACAACTTGACATTTTAACCAACTCCTTTTCATTAATGTTTTTATATTACCGCACTAATAAAAACCGCTTAGAAACGATTTTGAAGGTCGCATGTCTACCGTTTTATTACTTTATTGTTCTTATATCCAAGTTTCTTCCCCTTACCCCTGCGAACTGCTAACAGATTCTTTATATGATCTGTATATTCTTTTCCATATGCAACACGAATATAGCACTCTAATAAATAATGATTTCTAGTAGCAGGATACTTCCCTGCAACAATCCTATCTCTTATCTTCTCTGCCATGTGTCTTGACTTTAGGTGTCCATGAGAATAATACTCTGCATCTTCCTCGCTGTATCCAAACTTTATAAGCTGCCGCTTCTTAAAATCGTTACAGATGATAAAATCTTCTGTAGTATTGCAGTAAAAAATCCTAAAATCGGAATGTTTTGCTTTGTCCTGCATATTATCATTCCTTTATCGTTTAGTACTTAAGAGATTCTTCTTTTCTTCCTAGCGTTTTTTAATCTTCTCGCAAGTTTTTCCTTATGTTTTTGAATTTCGGTTTTTTCATTTTCAACTGGCTTAGATTTTTGCACATGATAAGCAATAAGCCCATATCCTAGTCCATCGTAAGGGTGGTCTATTTCACAATCCGCAACCTTTTCAGGGTCTTTTTCATCATTAATAAGTTCCGGTAATGTTTTAATTACTGCTTTGCAAGTATCGAATATTTGTAGTTTTGCTGTCCATTTTCCTGTGTTTTTATCAAAATAAGGTTTTAAATACTCATGTAATGTAGCTTTTCTAAGTTTTCTATCAGTTATTGCTTTAATACAATCGGTTAAACCGCCTTCATTATAGTAGTCAACAATACTCTTTCCGGTTTGATCTCTATGATGTTTATTCCACGCATCTACACCTATAACAGTAAAATCAATTTTTTCTTCTTTTTCAACAAGTACACCATGCTCAATTTCTGTGTACTTAGAAAGTTCTACTACTTTTTTTGCCTGCTCTGAATAAGTAATGCGTTCTTCTTCCGGTGATCTTGTAAACTCTCTATATAAAAATACTTGTCCATCTTCTGAAACTGTAAGCCAACCAAACCAGAAAGGATCCGTATAACCATTATCACCGCAACGCCATTTTCTCCAATGTTCCGGGATTTTAAAAGGTTTGCAAACATGAATGTCTTTTGAAAACTCTGGAAATGATGTTCCCTCTCCTGCGGAAAATGCTTCTTCGGGTGTATTAGGATACTCCTGCAAATACTTTTGCCCTGCGGCTAATGCTTTCTTTGCTCCTTCATACCATTCATCTGTTCTTCTAGGGTCCGCTCTCCAACTTAAAAAGATTCTGTGAAAACCAAAATCTTGATACTGTTTACATATTTTTTCAAAAAGTGTCATGCGCTTAGCTGTAGACAATCCTATTACTTTACCACCTGTCGGTCTATTAACTGTAGGATATGCAGCAGTCCAAATTTCCTCTGCCCATTGTTGAAATGCCCATTCGTCAAGTATAACTAAAGAAGCAGTAAATGAACGTCCAGAATCTCTAGCGGAAGGCATCGCAATAAACCTAGAGTTTTCCTCATTTTCTCTAAATATTTCAATTTCATGTGCTGTAGCTTCCCACATAATTCCTTTATGACCTTTTTGTGCATCTTTTTTTCTAATGATTAACCATTTAGGAAGGTTTTCTAACATAAATTCCATTCTATGAACTAATTCTTTTGCATCATCATCACGTTTTGACAATGCAACAACGGTATAACCTACGGAAAATATCATATTGAAAAGCGCAAACCACAACGAAAGCCATGTGATTCCTAACTGACGTGCTTTTAAAATAATATTTAATCTATTCTCTGCTATTTCTCTTAATACTTTCTTTTGTTCATCCCAAAGTTTGAATTTTGCCTTACCGGTTCCATTATCTTTGTCCTCTATATAACCGTACTCATCAATAAAATATTCAATATTTTGTGATATATATTTTATTTCTTCTTCTATTGCAATTAATGTAGCTGTATCTAACTCATTCATTAATCATCATTCCTTATTCCTTTTGTTACGACTAGCAACTTTTTGAATGATAGATAGCTTTTCATCTTCGCTTAGATTATTAATTTCTATTGGACCACCATTTTTACCGGTATGTTCGTGATTTACTTTCTCATTATACAGTCCTGCCATTTCAAGTAACGTTTTGCCGTGCTGATAGCTCCCTCTTTTTGCTTCTTTAATGAAAGCATTAATAACCGGTGCAATACATTGTTTCACTAAATCTTTTGAAAGTTGCTCATATACTTCAACAAATTCTTTTTTCTTAAAGCAATCATAATAAAAAACTCTACTACAATCTGCTATTTTACATATATCCGTTATTGATTTGTAGCGATTTTCTGGATTTATCAATGCTTCTAGTAATCTAAGTTCAGTTTTAGTTAATTTTACATCTGTTAGATTTTGTAAACTCATGTCGTATCTTCACCTCCTAATATATCCGGTACATCTACATTAGGTTTACTCCAATCAACACTACCAATTTTTAACACTTCATAGAAATCTTGAACATTATGATTTACTAATAAATCACCTGTTTTTGGTATATGCATAAGTTCATGTAGCATTAGTAGTGCTAATTGTTTTTCTGACATGTAGTCTGTATTAGAATCATAAAAAACTATTGCATACTTACAATCAGTAAATGCTTGTATAGGATGATTAGTTAGTTTATAAGTTCTAGCAATAGCATTAGGTTTAGTTTTATATTCTATCAAAAATAATACTTCATCTACATCAACATGTGCTATTTCTTCTCTTTTATCTATTACTTTTATAGCCAATTCTTTTAACTCATTAGATACTCTAAACTCCCCATATTCTGATATTTTAATCACCTCTTTCTAATTTTTCTGCTTAATACAATTATAGAGTTAGTGTATTTTTTAATCAAATGTACACAAAGACACATATTTTTTATTGTTTTTTGTTATAGTAATCTATGGTAATAGTAATCTATGGTAATGGTCGTATCAAATTGATACTTTGTTCATAGTGTCAAATTGATACTTTGATTGATACATCTTGGTTTGAAGCTACTTCTTCTAATCTGTTATAGTCAATTGTGTACCATTTCGTTCTATCACGTCTATATTTGTTATAGTTGCTGACTAGCAATATCTTTTGTTTTTCTAAGTTTTTAAATATTCTTTTAATTGTAGCAATACTCCAAAACGGAAACTGCTCGCACCATTTTTCGAAACTGTTATACATCCAGTAGCGATTATTATAGAAATGCTTGTTAGTTTCTTCATTGACTTTTAACCAATAATGAATTTGCTGAATAACTATTGCTTCATTTAATCCTATTTTTTTTGCAAGTTGAGGCATAACAATTATTGGTCTTTCGTCTAAGAGTAGTTTTGTCATACAAACAAACACCTCCTTATCTTTAGAAATAACTTACTTATACTACAATTTTAGGCTTAATTTATTTTTTATTCCGTAAAGTTCATAATCAGGATAGATATTTTCAATTTCGTAAGGTAATTTATTTTCAAGTCCATATCCAGTTCCGCCTTTAATTATTTCATCTGCCTGGATGCACATTTCATAATCTGGTGTGAAATCAAATACTTTAGAAATATATACTCTGTCATATTTATTTAAAGGGAAAAACCATTCTACATCATCACCAAAACTTTTATGAAAAGCAGATATTTTCATTAAAGGCAAGTTTGGAAAATTGTGACCGTCAACATCTATTAAACCTATCTTCAAATTGTCACCTCCACCACGAAAGTTGTTTGAAATGCTGTATAATTTTTTACGCTTGTTTTTGTAAACCACCATCAAAGTTGTTTACCCATAGTAATACATTTAATATATATATTTGAAGCGGTTCAGTTGATGATAAGATGTGCCTATGCCTTGCATTACATATCTATCAGCACTAAACGTTCTTACTTTCTATCTGGGGTTAACCTTCTCTTTTTTTTTACGACTAAAATATTGATGTTCCTACATTGATAATCAATAAAATTTACACAACAGTTGTATTTTTCACCTTGCACTAAAAAGCTATTCTTGTGTACTTCTAATACTATCCCGGAATGCAAGTCATACTTAAAGTCTTTTGTACGTTCTCTGATAGTGTTATCAGATCTTTGAGCATACTCAATTATCTTAACATAGTCACCGACCTCAATATCCGGTTTCTCTCTTAGATGATTCTTTTTCATTTGCTTTGTACCTCCTGCTAAGAATTACCCCTCCTAGCTGACAGGCACTAATTTAACTTTGTGTATTTTAATGCAAACAAACTCAACAAACTCCTGTATACCTTTTTCATTTTGAAGCAAATATCCATTTTTACACTTTCCAATCACCACCCCTCGATCTATCATATAATCAAGTTTTTTATGCTTTTTAACAGGCTTCTGACTTCCGTCTATACTTTTATCTGTATACTCTATTAATTCAACTAGAGTACCGACAGCAAAGTCTGGTACCTCTTCATATATTGGTGGTAATTTGGCACCAGTTGCGAACGATTTAGGGGTTCTAAGTTTACCCGGTTTTTTGTGTTCTCTACGTTGTTTTAGTACATTCTTTCTTTTATTTTCGATTCTGCAAGCATCACAAAGTTTTACTAATTTACGTTCCGTATAAAACTTTTTATTACACTTTTTACAAGTAATTAAGTAATATAACTTATCTTCTTTTTCAATTCTCTCTTTCCTAGCATTTTGATATAATTCTATAGCTTCGACATTCCCTAAATATGCCATTTTGACCTCCTGTTTGCGTTTTTTTCTTTTGTGTTTTATAACAATATAAAATCTTCTAAAGCAGTCCGCTCAAAACGGAAGATCATCATCAACATCAATCAGCATAAAACCGCTTTGGGTATTACCAGTATCTTCGTTTTTTGGCTTATAATCTTTTTTACTTTCTGCAAAATAAGCTTCATCAACTACAACCTCTGTAACGTAATGTTTTTTGCCTTCATCATCATCCCATGTTCTCGTTTGCAACCTACCGCTTACCACAACTTGCAAACCTTTTGAGAAGTATTTATTAACAAACTCTGCTGTATTTCTCCATGCCACACAATTTATAAAATCCGCTTCCCTTTCACCACCATCTTTTTTAAAATTACGGTTTACCGCTAAAGTAAACAAACATACTTGAATATTGTTTGCCGTATGCCTTAGTTCCGGGTCTTTAGTAAGCCTACCCATCAAAATTACTCGATTTAACATATTATTTATCCTCCTTATCCTGTACTATAGAAATTTTTATAGCATTTCCAATTTTATAAACTGTTATATTATCGACCTCGCATTTAGAGGTTTTATTATCTTTTATAATCTTTCTTATATGCTTCTTTAACCTTTCCCCAATCAACACTCACATCTTTACCGACACGATCTGTAGCATTTTCGCATACACCATTTAATATTAGCGTTGTTTGTAGCCTACAAAACCCTTCTGGCTCTAAAAAATCACATTTTTTATTATCGCAAAGTACCATAATACTAACCCTCTTTTCTTTTCTTTTGTGTAATTATTCTGCATACCTTCCGAAAAACTTTAAATAATCTAGCAAATATCCATTTTCAGCTTTAGGTATAAATGCGTTTTCTCTTAATGTATCAATATCTACACTTGCATAACCTTTTTTGCCGGGATTTTCTTTCCATTCTTCCCATAGTGTTTCAACTAAAGGAAACGACAATACAAAGTATTCGTTATAATCTACAGCATTTACAAGTAGAAAAGTAACAGCACCATGTAAAAATAATTTTTTCATACGTTTATATTGTTTCTCTTTAATATTTTTAAGTGGGAATCTATTACCTTTAAATTCTTTAGTATCAAATTCAATGTGTCTGCCACTTTTCATAACTCCTTCAAAATCAAGATGTCCTTCTGACTTTAAAAATCCTTTTGTAATCTTATTCCCTTTAACCTGTTGAATCTGCACCGGTGGGTCAGTCTTGTCTATTAGTGCTACGCCACTATTTTCATACTGCTTATTTATTATTTCGATTAACTGCTCTAGCGCACTTCCCCGATTTGAACTGCTGGATTTAAACCTCACTCAATCACCTTCTTTTTCTTTTTTATCGACTTTTTTAATATGTCAAATGCTTTTTTATCCGCAATATTGTCAAATTTACCGGTACTGCCAAACCCGTTATTACCTCTTTCCGTTTCATCTAGCTTATCAACATATTCAAGTTCTGATGTAGCAATCGGAAGCACCACTAACTGTGCTATTCTTTCATACGGTTCAACCGTTTGGTGCTTAGTAGATAAATTAATAATTGTAACTTTAACCTCCCCTGTGTATCCGGAATCTACTGTACCGTATTGCGCTACTAGTCCTCTATCTTTTACAATACCTGATCTGGGCCTAATATCACCAACGTAACCCTCTGGCACAGCAATGCATATGCCTGTAGGAATAGTAACTCGCATATTAGGGTGCATATCTATTGCTTCACTTATTCTTGCCTTTAAATCGAACCCTGCATCTTGTGGATGCGCTTTAAATGGTTCGCATTTCTTATCAAGTAATACAATTTTCATCTTTTGACCTCCTTATCCTTCGGGAAATTATGCTTATATGGACACCCGGAGTTATAATAGCCTAGTGGGTCAACTTCTAGTTCGAACTGATTTTTGTATAGTTCGCAATTTTTATAATCTCTAGTACAGTTACGACAAGTAATATTTACTACCTCATGTAAAAAGTCTTTAAATTGTTCTCCAGACATTCTAACTTCATATTCCTGCTTTTTTAAATCTTTTATTAGCTCGGCATCTTTTTTATTATCTAAAAGTACCAATGATTTTTTTTCTAATAATCTTCTTTGTAAATCCTTCTCTCGCTCTTGGAATCGTGTCTGGATTAAAATTAAGGCTTTGGTTAGATATGTATGCCCGGTTTTAAGATATTTTTTCTCCTCCGGCTTTAAATTGCCCTCTCTTGACCAATCATCATAAAGTTCTTTTGCGGATTGAAGTGCTACAGATAATTTTATGAACTGAAAACGATCTTTTATATTAAGATGTACCTTTAAGTGTTCTGGCTTAGTATAGTCATATAGATACTCTGTTCTTTTTGTTTCATCGCCTGCCATTTCAGCTATTGTATGTTCCATTTCACGGATAAACTCTGGCATTTTAGCAGTTGATATGCCGATTTTTGTACTACTTTTTGTTTATCATCCGTTTTTAGAATTTTTTTCTTTTGTTTTGCCATTATACTCCTGTTTCTTAATTCGATTTTTTGCATACATTCCCGGTTCAAAATCTTCTCCACGAATGAATTTATTCTTTAATCCATATTCAGACATAATATCCATCACCTTATCAAAAATTTTATTTTAACTTAAATAATTTATTAATTAAATCTCCTCTAACACTATTATCTATAGGGCTTCCCGCAGCTTTTAAATGACCACCTCCACCAAACACCGTTGCAATATCTTTTCCTAAATCAATGTTATCCTTTACACCACGATAGCTTACTGTCATATTTCCGACATTAATAATAACAATAAAATCATATTGTGGATTTTGTTCTGCTAATTTATTACCTAACTCACTAATGAATTGTTCAGCAAACACGATGCCTGCTTTATATCCTAATATATCTTTTTCTATAATTTGTTCTTGTTTCTTTTTAATATAAGTATCAATTTCTCTTTGTTTATATTTCAATAATTGCAAATCAATATCGCAAAAATCAAACACATTATAGTGTGTCAATCTATATATTATAGTTTCAACAAATTCATCTCTCCCCATAATATAAAATAAATCATTCCACATTTTAGGTTGTTCATCATTATATTTTGTTTTCCACAACCATGTGTCATATTTTCTAACCATATCTACAAACGACAAGTATAATTGATATGTTTTATAATCAATATTTAAATAATCATTTTTTAGCAATTCAATAAAAAATAAATATGTTCCTGAAACTTTTTCTGTAACTTCTGATTTATTGTAATCGTGTAATAATACTGTACTCTCAATTACCTCTGCCCAATCGTATTTGTTTAACCATTTAGCAGTTGTATGATGGTCTAACAATAATATTTTTTCACTCAAATCATAATCGCCATCTATATCTTTAGCCACTTCTTCGTTAACTGAAATATCAGTTATAAAAATTCGTTCATATTTTTCATCTTCTAAATTATTATAAAAATCTTGAATCTTTGTGTTAATATCATCATAATTACAGTATTCTATATCAATATCATTAAATGCTAATTTTCCTAAAATTGCACAACCTATTCCATCTAAATCATTATGTGTAAATAATTTTACTTTCATATTTATCATTCCTTTTCTACTGTTCTTATTATTATACTGTATATCAACCCATTCTTTACATAACTTGTAGACCATGATAAATCATTATTTTTCTTGTAAATTTCAAATGCCTCTATCATATCATCAAGCGGAAAATCAATAACAATTACATTACTTGCTAATTCTATAAAGGAAGAATTTATCAAGCAACATTCATCACCCACTTACAGAAGTGGGCGACTTCTGTTGCTGTTTATGTTAAAATTGATTTTAATTAATGGTGATACTACTATCGCTAAAAGTCCTGCCGTTCCTAACCAGTGCCAAAAGTCCTGAAAAATAAATTCTAAAATCTCCATAAGAAACCCTCCCTAATCTACTATATAGTCCTGCTCAGCATTTTCTATCTCAATATCAAATATTTGTTGTTTCACAATTTCAAACGCTGTTTTCATATCTTGATTCTCTTTTTGTATTGCATACAAAGTATCTATTTCTAATTTTTCCTGTAATGTTTTCCACATTTTTTATAGTCCATATCGCAACCTCCACATAGCTTTATTTAATACCAATAACAATTATCTGTACCGCTTTCTTTATCTTGCATTTGCTTTAGTTCTTTAATTCTTTCAGACGCTTCTACATTAGACAAATTGTAAATATCGTCTTCCGCTTCTTGCCCTAATTTTTCATACAAGCTTTTAATATAGTCTATTTGCTTTTCAGTTGCCATCAATCTGTTTACCTCCCAGTAACTCTGGATTTTCATAGATATTCCCAATTATTTCAAATTCCGTTGGATTTACTAATCTATCTATCTCGCACATAGGCAGCCATTCTGTCCATCCAAGATGAGGAAAACTTTTATAATTGGTTTTTAGATAGAAACACCCTCTAATAAAATCAACATAATAAATTTCATTATCAGTATCTTTTAAAATATCTCCTTCATAAATTTCTCTGTCATTTTTATCTAGTAAGCCTGTAAAAAGCATAAGTTCATATTCATCTTCTGGAACTATACCGTGCCAATGCCAATTTTTATATGTATCCATAACCCCTAAATTCCCATTAAAGTCAATCACAGGTTTAATTGTTGTGAATTTTTTAGGCGTAATCATTCTGTTATTTTTCTTGTCCCATACTCTAAATTTAATTTTCATTACTCTTCCTCATCCTCGCCTTCCTTTTTTCTCCTTCCACCCACTCAACGATGATATGTCTTACCCTATACCATGTTGTACAACATTTTGGACATTCGTATTTATCGGTACTTAGATTCATGCTAAGTTGTTTTAATTTTTCACCGCAGTTTAAACAATAATAACCGTTCATTCTTCCTCATTCTCGCTTTCTTTTTGTTTCTCAACGACCAATTCTTCTTGAATAAGTTTTTCCATTAATCATCAAAATATCATGCAAGTCTATTTCTTTATCCGTTTCCGCAATTACCTTGCCACTAAAATCATTCCAAAAATCTCTTTTATCCAGTAAAATAATTTGCATACATTTCTATCTCCTTTCTGCTAAATCCATGTTTAGTGCTTAATACCAATAACAATTATCTGTTCCGAAAACTCCTCATACACCTTAGGGTGCATAGTTTTTAACATATCAGCTAAAGAAGTATCCGGATATTTTGCAAGACTATCAAAGACAAAACATTTATTTGAACAATAAACCAAATCGGGTCCAACCTTCTTTACTTCTCCTGTAACTTCTTTTTCACAATAAGAACACTTCAATAGCTACACCCCTCCACTAATCCATACTTTAATTTATGTTTTCTATTTCTATATAAGCCAAACATGGCAACAAACTAAACCTGCCTTTTCATTTAACTTTATATCTTTTGCAACTATAACATTCATTACTTATCTTTGGTGCAAATTTTTTCTTAGCCATAATCTGCACCTCCATTATTCTTTCTGTTAACCGTATCTCCCACTCATAAAAGATTTAAAATAACCTTCTGCCATTTTTTTGGTTTGCTCTTTACTATAAAATCCATATACCAGATAATCTATAAACAGTTGTACCAAATCATGTAACAGTAGTGCTTCTTCTTCGTTAAGTCCCTTACCAAAAGGATCAAAATATTTCTTTGTCCATTCTTCATTGAAATTCAGTTTAGTGCCATGTGTTACAATTTGCTTTGCTCTTTCTTTTATCTTATATGCAGTTTTTTCACGTTCTTCCATGTAATCACGCCTTAAATATCATCTAATGTTCTTTCGGTTTCAAAAGGTACCTGCTCTCCTTTGATCTCTTTAAAATCACTTTCTGATATGCTGTATTTTAAATTTCCTCTTATGATATCTTTTATTATGTTGCATTTTTTGTCTGGTTCTGCATTTTTAATATCGTATGCGGTAATGATTTTAACTTCACTCATAACATCACCTTTTATATAGTGCCTATACAAAAGTGTACAGGCACTATTTATTTTTATATTTCATTTAAGTTTCTCTTTAGCTTTTGTATATTAGAATCCTTTTCCTGCTAATACTAAATAACCTGTTAGTGCTTTTTTCATCTTCTCGATTTCAAAATCAACTGCATTTTTTATATACCTTTCAAGTTTTGGACAGGTTAAGATAATGCCCGGTTTTTCATTTTCACTCTTTGGTTTTATAAGTTCAAGTTCTACCTCAATTTTAGAAACATTATCAGATTCATTAAAAATTGGAATAAAAATATTAAATGACTTTGGTAAATAGCAGCTACCTTCCCCATCTTTTGATTTAAAGAAGAATGATACATTATTATTATCATCATACTGATAATCACCAATAATTTCGGTTACGATTTTTAGCTTTTGGATATTTGCAATTAAATTTTCAATATCTTCTACTTCCCCCGGGATTCTAGTTTTTAAAAAGTTTACAAGCACTTTTTGTGATAATTTCTGTCCAAATACTTTTGACCAATCATTAAATTCAAATGATTTTTTAAAGTGATATGTAGCAATATCTTGCGGTCTGTCTTGAATAGAATCATCAAATATAATTTGAACCTCATTATCACTATGGAATATAACAGAATTTTTCTTATTTCCTTTAGCTTTTACAACATCAATTAATGAATCCATTGAAGTGATATTATATCTTCTTGTATTCCAACTATGAATTTGGTAATCTGCTTTTTCAATCCTAAGCACCCCATTTTCCGGTGTTACATTTACATTTACCTCACTCATTAGTTTTTACCTCCTTCAATCATTGACATATTAATAATTTTTTGCTGTTCTACCTTATCAGTTTTAAGAGTGTTATCTCCCGTAATCTGACATACAGAGGCCTTTTTCTTTGGTGGCAGTTTAGCTGTAATTTGATAAGTTAAGTTCATCATCGTATCAGTATTTGCAACTCTTGAAAAGTCAAGGTTAATTGTAACCTTTGCCTTTTCTCCATGCTTTAAGCTACCTACAATATCCCTGTAGATATTTTGAAACTCTCTTTCTAAATTTCCAGAAGCAACATTTGATAAGCATAATTTTTCCTCAAAATTCCCAATACCCATCTTAAAAATCCCCCTTAAAAAAATTTTTTATAACTAAAAAGAAACTTAAAGTAATCTATAATTAAGGGTCATGCCCTTTTTGATTTCTTCCGGAGTAAGATAGAATTCGATTAAATACTTCTTACACATATGTATGATTCTACTTCCTATTCCTACGTCAAAATCTAATAATCCTTTTTGGCTAAATTCGCTAGACACAATAATAGGTAATTGGTTCAAGCTTCTATAGTTTATAATCTCAAACATAATATTTATGTCAGTTGCATTTATCTTGCCTTTAAATAAGTCATCTACCAATAAAACTTTTGCAATTTTATATCTGTTTATTTCCTTTCTGTAATCTTCATTTTCATCATCATCTTTGTTATATCTTCTGCCGGAAGCAAGAAGTTGTTTTAGATGTGTCATTACTTCTCGATAAGGCATATATAAAACCGGTATATTTCTTGCCATAAGATTATTTGCAATTGCAATAGATAAATGGGTTTTTCCAGCTCCAATTCCATCTTTGTTTTTAGCTAAAAAACAAATAGAGTTTTCTTTACTATCCTTTATGATTTCATAGTTTTTTACATATTCTATTGCAGCCTGTTTTGCTATTCTTACAATCTCCGGTCTGTTTTCTGTAAGATAATCTTTAAATCCTATCTTTTGGAATTCTTGTGAAATACCACTTTTTTCTAAAATTTTAAGATATATTTTTTTCTCGCGACACTCACAAGGCATACTCACCAATCTTCCATATTCATCTATCGTATGTAGCCATTCTGTGTCTTTACATTTAGAACAATCAAAAGACACCGGATTCGTCAATCCCTTTTTCTGGGTCATACTTGAATTTTGAATAGTTTTTATTCGATTCATTATCTCTTGTGGAATCTTGTCTATCCGGTCCATTTACCACAGCACCCCCTACTTTTTTTTCTTTATGCCTTAAATAATTAATCCATTTAGAACCATCATTTAAAAATGCGGTAAATCTTTCTCTTCCTAGAAAATCATCTAAACTCCATATATAACTGCAGTAAACATAACTTTGATCTTTTAACATCTTGTCGTAACGGTCTATTGCTAACTTAATTTCATCTACACTAAAGTCTTTAAGCAAAGTGTTGAGTCTTTGTAGTATGCTTTGAAACTTTTTAGTCCCTTTGTTGTGAACAACGATTTTCTTTGAGTTCCAATGCTCTAAAATGTTATATATAATATCTTTTTTATCATTCTTGTTACATTCTTTATCATTCTTGTTTATAGTGGAACGTTGTCGTAACGTTCGCTTAACGGTCGTATTACTGTCATTGTTACTTTCGTTAGAACGTTCGTAATTTTCAGAATCTTGATAATAATCGTATTTTACTATAGTTACAAGCAAGCCTCTTGTAACCTTCGTTGTAACAATCATTGGTTCGTTCATTGTACCGTTCGCATTACCATCGTCTGGATTTCGTAGCCAATCTAAAACGCATTGAATTTGTCTTTTTGTAGGTGATTCTGTACGATACCCGACTTTATAAGACATAGCTTTTACAAGATCAGGAATATTGACAAATACCTGCCCTCTTTTTAAACCTCTGTATTCGCTATGTTGAGCTTCGAGCAATAACCACAACCACACTTTCAAGTAGAGTGGCGGCTTATTCATTATGCTACTATTAATTAATTTTCTTGATAGCAATATATAACCACCAGGTATTTGGGCTCCACTCATACAGTTTCACCTCACTTCTTTTTTATCTATCTTTTGTGGGTATCTTTATAATCTGTCCTGCCTTTAAATCTTCTGGCTCAATACCATTAATCTCAATAACTTTATATATAAACTTTCGAATATCTTTTTCAGAATCAAAATCCATATATGCACTACAAATATCCCAATAAGTATCTCCTGCAAATACTTCATACTCTATGTATTGTTTTGAATCAAATTTATTAGCTCCGAAACTTTCTTGCATAAAACTTAAATTTATGCATATAATATAGATAAAAAAGGTAAGGACAAGACTCAGAAAAATAAAGCGTTTCACGTTTTGTCACTCCTTTTGTAAAATTTACATAGTTGAGGGTATGAAAGGGCGACTCATACCCTCGGTTACTTTATTTTAAAATGAGTATAATTCAAGCTTAATTTCACTTTCAGTTTCAGCAATTACCGTTTCAATACCAGTAAGTTTAAATACTTCTTTTTTCATCTCGTTTGCATTAGAATTACTATCAGACAGATGGATAAGTATTATTTTTCTAACCTCTGATAAATCATTTGCATTTAAAAACTCTAGCACATGATCTAATGAAAAATGACTTTCTAGTAATCGGTTTTTCTGTGCCGCTGTTACCTTTCCGTTTTCAATATTATCCATTAAAATATCGTAGCAGTAATTGCATTCAACCATAATATAGTGAAGTCCGGGAAACTTATAACGAATATAAAATGTATCTGTAGCAAAAAGTAGTTTTTCTTTTGTGTTAGTGTCTTGTATAAGGTACCCTAGCGGTTCCTGCGCATCATGTTGAACGTCAAAAGGAAGTATTAAAAACGGACCTACAGTAAACTGCTGTTTTTCTTTTACAACTTTTATTCTGTGCGACCTTATCGTTTCCACATTTGCTTCAATATACTGCTTTGTACCCAAACTTATATAAACATCAATCCCTAATCTTGCTACATCAAATACCGCTTTTGAATGGTCCTTATGTTCGTGGGTCACTAATGCACCAACGACATTAGAAAGGTCATAATCTAATGCATTTTTAATTTTTTTGATATTCACCCCTAGATCAAGCAGTAATTTCTTACCGCTTGACTCTAAGACATAGGAGTTACCCCTACTGCTTGAAGCAATAACTTTTAGATTCATGTTTAAAACTCCGGTTCCGAATCTAATTCTTTATTACTTGGTTCATCTTCTATGATTTCAGCATCAACAGCATTTGAAGCATCAAAGTCTAGTGTTTCTTTGTTAGCATTAGCCTTTATTTCTTCTTTTACTTCATCTTCTCTTTGATACTCTCCCTGTGTAGTACGATTATAAGATTCAATAAGTAAATCGCTATCATCGGATACATTAGCGAACCATTTACAAAGCCTATTAATTACAGTTCTCTTTGCCATTTCTTCCGGAAACTCTTTTTGCACTTTATTGTCTTTCATCTTCGACTTGCTCCAAGACATATCAATTTGCTTCTTACTCATAATTTCTGTATATTCTTTACCGTCTTTAATGATAGTTGCATATGCACCAACAATTTTGTTATTATCGATACTATCTAATGTTTGCTTATGCTTTACTACTTTTTTTACTCCTTTTTCAATCGAAAATTCAAACTCGTCACCTTCATAAATAACCTGTGCAAATATATCTTCTACACCTTTTAGTTTTTTAGTTACTGCAATTGTGCCGAAATATGAACGCATCGCCTGTAGTTTATTACCATAAACTACATAATACACTTGCTTTTTAGCAGGAGATAATCCTTGTATTACAGTATCAAGTAAAGCATTTGCAATGCTATCTTTAGTACATACCTCTAGTGCCGGTTTACCGTTTCTATCCTGTGTTTCCTGCAAAATTAACCATGCACTTTTTAATGCATTATCCGGTGAATAGTTATCTGGGAAATGAATTTCTTTACTATTTTGTAGCTTCTTAATCTTTTCTGCTACTACATCTACAGTATCCTTCTTAATTATTGCTAATTGATTACTCATTTACATTACCTCCACTTTTAAATTTTTATCTTTGCTAACAACCAGATTAATGACTTGGCTGTTAGTTTCGATTAAGTTGTTAACCGACTCACGATTATCTATAAAAATTGGCACACTAATATCATAAAATTCAGTAAGTGTATTGATAATGTCAATTCCTGCATTAATTTTGGCAGCATTATTAGCGTCGTTAAAAGGCACACCTTTTATAAGAGTTTCACAACATTCTGATGTTGCTCCGTTTACTTGGGTATCAAATAACTTAAAGTTTACATACTTAAAGTTTTCATTAATCTTAGATTCTAGTAGGTCAACTTTAGTCCTTATAAATGTTTCTATTAGAAACTCATGTTTTTCAAGTTCATTGAGCTTCTTTGCAAGATCTCTTTCTTGTGCCTCAAGTTCTTTAATTCTTACTTTAGACTTTTCGATAGCTTCTTTATTATTGAGAATAGAGTTGATTTCATCTACTCTTTTATTAAGTTGAGATTTCTTATCTAGTAATGCATTCGTTTCATTTTCAACCGGTTCACTTAGTTCAGCTTCTAGTACATCAATGTCATAAGTAAGCTCCATATATTCTTTGTTAGATGAATAATCAATCTCTACAGTATTATTTGAAAGTTCTTCTAGTTTTGCTTTAGTCTTTTCATAGTCTTTTTCAAACTGTGCTAGATGTTCGTTTTTTAAAGTTATCCCAGTTTTTAAATTATCTAGCTTTTTTTCTAGCGATTCTTTTAGCTTCTTAACAGATTTTCCGGTCTTATTGATTTCATCTAATCGTCTTTGCTTATTAGCTACAAAATTTTTCTTTAATTCTTCAATCCTAGCTTCAATATCATTATCCGGTAGCTTTTGGCTACATGTAGGACAAATAAAATTGTCTTTATCTGAATTTGCGAACTGCTCTTTATAAATTTCACCGTATTCTTTTCTAAGTTCAGCAAGTTTTGATTCGTAATTTTTAATATCAGTTTCGATTCTACTTATACTGCTTTCATCTAGTTCAATATTGTTTTTCAAGCCTTTAATATTAAACTTAATTTCATGCTGCTTTTTTTGTAGTTCAAAAACTTCCCTATTTGCATCTTTTTCGATCTGCTTTTCTAGCTGGTATCTCTTTTCTCTTAATCGGTAAAGTTCTTTTTCTTTCTCTCTTAGACTTTTGGTAATATTAGAAGCGGCGGTAATCTCCGATTCAATATCTAATATTTGTTTAAGTAACTGCTTCTTTTCTTTTTCAAGTTCAGTATAATTAACATCTGAATCAAGTTCTGGAAGGTTATTGTTAATTTCATCAATTCTAATTGGAATTTGCTCTATTTCTTTATTTAATTTTTTCTTCCTCTCATTTATGACCTTCTTATAGTCCTCAATAGATCTATCACCTAGTATTTTGGATAAATCCTTTAATTTAGCGTTAGAATTAATAACCTCACTATCTTCAATATCACCAATAATTTTTAAAAGTATCTCACGCCTATCTTGCCATTTTAAGAAAGTATTAAAGTATAAGGGATTAGCAAGTAACTTAAATATATTTTCATTCACAAGTTCATCAATCTTTTTTACATACTCATTTTTCTTTACTGGTACATCATTAATCCAATAGTTTGTTTCATGGCCTGTAAATATTTTTTCAGACTCACCACGTCTTCTGGTCCATTTTTCTTGGTAAACCTTTTTTAAAATAAGTTCTGTACCATCTACACTAAAATGCCCTTCTACTTCATGCTCTAATCCATGAATAACATTTCCTGTACTGTCTAATGTCTTAATCTGAAAGTTTGAACGATTAGAAGAATCTTTATCAAATAAAAGCCATACAAAAGCGTCGAATATCGAAGTCTTACCAGCTTCATTGTCACCATATATAAAAGCATTTTTTCCGTTTACCTCTAATGTAAAGTTTCTTATGCCCTTAAAGTTTTTAAGCGTAAGCTTATTTAATTTAATTGTCATTATTTCCCCCTCCTCTTAGTTGTCTTTTTAATTTGTATAATAATTCTTCTGCGACTTCTTCTGTCATTTCTAAAGTGAGTTCAGCATTTATAATTAAAATATCTCTCTTTTCTCTTTCAACTTTTAAACCATCTCCACTTTCAGTTTTTATATATAGACTTGTATACATAATATTCACTCCTGCATTGACAAAATTTAATTTCTGATATAGGATTTAGGTGAAAAATATTTCTTATATGCGCTTTTTAAGCGCTCTTTTTTTCTGTAAGTCTTTTTACAATCGCCAATTCCTTAACCATCACATTTATAAAATAATCTGTATCAACATTATTTAAAAAACATAGTTTATTTACGTATATATCTCTTAGTGCATCTGTCTTAGCATTTTGCCATTCCTCTTCGCTAATTTCTATTTGCTGTCCCAACTCTGTTGCTAATGCAGTTAATACAGCAGCTTTTAATCTGATTTCCATAAAGCCACCCCTTTATCTTTTGTTTATAGGCATTATTTGGTTACCTTCATTAATTCAACATTATTTTTCATCCTATTCCACATCAATCGTGCTAATGTATCAAAATAATCATTTTGTAGCTGTTCTTCATTAGTGATTTTTTCTGATTCTGAAATTGTTGCTCCCGTTTTTCTGTCTATTAAGATACTAACTACTGCCACTTAAACCACCTTCTTTCAGGTAATTTTGCCCTGGTTTTTGCATAGAATAATTAAAGATAGTTTATATACAATATGTATATATACAATATGTATAGTTTGTTACGAAAAAATTTCATCAATAGTTACGTTAAATAAATCAGCAATTTTTTTAGCTAGTTCAAGAGTTGGGTTTCTTTCGCCTCTTTCGATCATGCCATAAAACACAGGTGTAATGCTTAATAATTCAGCAATTTCAGCTTGTGTTAATTTGTTTTTTTTTCTTAGTTTTATAAGATAAGTACGCTTTTTTGTTTTAGTTATCATTTTTTCACCTCGCTTTATATACAATTTGTATAGTTATATATTACTATACATTATGTATAAAGTCAATGCTTTTTATATATTTTGTTTAGAAATATTTAAAAAAACTATACAAAGTGTTATAATATTATTAAAAGAGTAGAGTTGGAGGATAAATATGTTTGGGGATAGAATTAAAAGTCTAAGAGAACAAAGGGGGAAAACTCAAAAGCAATTAGCTGATATTATAGGTGTGACGCCAGCAGCAATAGGCTTGTATGAACAAAATAGACGTACACCTGATGCAGAAACACTGAAAAAATTAGCAAACTATTTTGATGTTAGTATAGATTATCTTCTATGTTATACAGATATTAAAAACCCATACAAAGAAAAAATAAAAAAATTAATAGATGAAAACGCAACAATAGCTGCACATAGAATAGATGGTTATGACGATGAATTACCTGAAGAAGCAAAACAACAATTAATGGACTATATAGAGTTTTTAAAACAAAAATACAAAAAGAAAAAATAGAATTGTATTAAATGAAGTGTTACCTATTAAAACAAAAGACTAAGTAAAGGGACTGAGATAAATGAAATATAAATTGACAAAGCTAGAAAAACTTTATGCGGAATCTTACAATAATGGCATATTTATTACACACAATAAATTGCCAGAAAATATGAGAGGTTTTTATTATGCAGATAACTCAACAGAACCTGTAATAACTATAAGTCCAAAAGTTAAAACCTATAAAGAAGAAGCGTGTGTTTTGGCAGAGGAACTAGGTCATTATTATACATCAAATGGTGATATTTTAGTCAATCCATATATTAATCCACTTGTAAAACGTAAGCAGGAAGAAATAGCTAAAAGATGGGCTATAAAAAAATTAATTACATTTAATGATTTAATTAAAGCATATGAATATGGTGTACGAAATCTAGCAGAGATGGCAGAATATTTAGATGTTACAGAAAAATTTTTAAAAATGACATTTGATGTTTATTATAAAAAATATGGCAAATATAAAATCATAGATGAACAATACACCATATTCTTTGACCCACCTGGAATTCTCAAAAAGAATATATAGATGGTCATAGTTTGCAGTTGCAGGCTTTTATTTTAGCACTATTAGCGTAAATTTTTTCTATATACTCTATATAGTTCCATAAATGAGTCTTTTTTATAAAACATTAATCGGAGGTATTAAATGAACAAACTAAGATTAGACATAAAAGTAGCGACAACCATTTGTATAACTATAATTATCTTTTCTATTTGTTTCTATCCTACATTATATAGGTATGAAAAAATAAAATATAATAACTCAGAGGTAATAGTAAAAATCAATAGAGTAACTGGCAAAACTTTATATTTTAATAAAAACACATGGCATGAAGCTAAAAATGAATTTTCACAAGCAATAAATATAGATAACAGCATTAAACATAAAGACAATCAAGTTGATAAACAAAATATTAAACAAACTAATAAAAATATAGTTGAACTTCCAAAGGAAGAAATAAAAAAAATAAATGGAAGTTTTAAATTTTTCGGTAATGAATTTTTAGGAAATATTTATAACGGAACAGACAATTGGATTATTACTAAAATAATAATACGTATTATAGTAAAAAAAGAAGATGGAACAATTCGATGGGATAATAAATATTCTTATGAGTTTACAATTAATGAACTAAAACCTATGGAAGCTGATGATATTCTTATTAAAACAATTGGAAAAAGCAAAAACGATACATTTGAATTTAATATAGAAACAGTTTATGGATATAAGGATAATTAATAACTAACTCAAATACACTAAAACAAAATTTACTTATGCAGCTTTTTATTTTTAAATTGTTTTGAACATTCATTTGTAAGTTTTAGAAAGGATGAAACAAATGATAAAAGCAGCTGCTTATTGTCGATACAGTTCAGACAATCAGCGAGATGAAAGCATTGAAGCACAAGTGAGAGTTATAAAAGAATATGCACAAAAAAATGAATATGCTATAGTTAAAATATATGTTGATGAAGCTAAAAGCGCTACAACTGATAATAGGCCTCAATTTTTACAAATGATTAAAGATAGTAAGCTTGGCTTATTCGACGTTGTACTGGTTCATAAACTTGACAGGTTTGCACGTAATAGATACGATAGTGCTTTTTACAGAAGAGAGCTAAAAAAATCAGACGTTCAATTAATTTCTGTGCTAGAGCCATTAAATGATAGTCCAGAATCAGTAATATTAGAATCTGTGCTTGAAGGAATGGCTGAATACTATTCTAAAAACCTGGCTCGAGAAGCTATGAAAGGTATGAAAGAAAACGCATATAAATGTAAACATAATGGAGGAATACCTCCATTTGGTTATGATGTGGATCCTGTAAGTAAAACGTATATTATTAATCAACATGAAGCTAAGGCTGTTAAACTAATATTTGAAATGTATGCAGATGGTGAAGGTTACAGCTCAATTATTAAAAAACTTAATAACTTAGGTTATAAAACTAAAAAAGGAAATAAATTTGGGAAAAATAGTATACATGATTTATTAAGAAATGAAAAATATACAGGAGTATATATTTTTAATCGTGCTCCTAAAAAAATAAATGGCAAATATAATAAAAGAAAACAAAATACTGAACAGGACATCATTAAAATAAATGGCGGTATGCCTGCTATTATCGATAGAACTTTATGGAAGAAGGTACAGTTAAAAATGGACAGAAATAAATATTCAGGAAGAAAGGCTATAGTTACCTACTTATTATCAGGGCTTATTTTTTGTGGTAAATGCGGTGGTGCTATGGTGGGTAATACTAGAAGGTTTAAAGATAGAGATAATTATATATATTGTTCTTACAATTGTTCCGCAAAGCAAAGAAAAAGAACATGTAATATGAAAGGGATAGAAAAACAAACTGTTGAAGAATATGTTATCAACTCTCTCCAGAAAAAATTATTTAATTCTAAAACTATTGACGTATTATGCGATAAAATATATGAATATGCTCAAAAACAAAATGAAGATCTTTTGGAAGATATAAAAGCATTTGAAAAAGAACTAAGTAAAATTGATACACAAATTAATAATATGGTAGAAGCAATTGCTAATGGGATGTTTCATCCTTCCATGAAAGAAAAAATGACAGTGCTTGAAAATAAAAAATCTGAAATCATAAGCATAATAGAAGAAACAAAAATTAAAAATGCTATGACTTTACCTACTAAAGAACAAATTAAATCATATATATTGAAAGATAGTAATTTAAAAAATAAAAGTCCAGAAGAACTTAAAAAAATCTTCCAGACTTATGTTGAAAAAATCATTGTACACGAAAATAATATTGAAATTATTTTACGTGTGTTTTTTGATGGCTGCGGGAGAAGGATTCGAACCCTCACAAAATGAGTCAGAGTCATTCGTGCTACCATTACACAATCCCGCAATAATTGGTGCGAGAGATGGGACTTGAACCCATACGCCATAAGACACACGCCCCTCAAACGTGCCTGTCTGCCAGTTCCAGCACTCTCGCACACCGAATAAATATTATATTAATTTATCGACAAAGAGTATTATAGCAGTTCCATCATATATTGTCAATACTTTTATAAAGAATGGGCGTATATTTTTTATTTGAAGAATATTATTGAAAGAACGTTGCAAAAAGGCCCTTAGCCTTGTAGCTCTGTGATTGGAATACTATTCTTCAAACAAATTAAATAACCTATAAAGAATAGTTTATGGTATTTTAATGTTAGTATACACCTGTGGTAATCAAAAAGAGTTATAATATGTTATATTACAACTCTTTTTTGTTACTGTAATAAATACCATTTGTGAATGTTATTATATATATTTGTACCTATAGGATTTATATCTCCTCTTAACCTATCACTGTGTAAGATTGCAGAGGTTCTAAAATATAGACTTATATAAGGTAAATCTTCTACAATTTGCTTTTGCAAAAGGACGTAGGCTTGTTTTCTTTGGTCAGCATTTACTGTTTTAAAAGCCCTTGAAAGTAAGTCATCCATCTGTTGACTACTATAAGAAATAAAATTAGTACCTCTTTCTATTTCTGACGAATGAAAAGCAAAGGATAAATCACCATTTGGGAAAAGATTTAAGCCGGTTAATATAGCATCAAAATTCTTTGAGTTTAACATATTATTTATTTCATCCCAGCTTACCTTTTCCAAAGTTACCTGCATTCCCACATCCTGTAATTGATTTACAATGGCTTGTGCAACTTTATCTCTTATCACATTATCCTGATTAGTGGTAAGTTTAAAGGAAAGCGGCAAATTTACTCCTTCTATTTCCTTATCAAGAATTCCGTCGTTATTTGAGTCTTTCCACCCAGCTTGCACAAGAATTTCCTTAGCTTTTTTTATATCAAAACTATAAATTTGTGATGAAGCATCATAAAGCCAGGAATCTGGATTAATAGGTACATCTGTTTTTTTTCCATGCCCCAACAATGCTTCATCTATAATTTTATCTCTGTCAATTGCATAAGCAATCGCTTTACGTACAGCATTATCACTTAAAACTTTATTATTAAAATTTACTGCTATAAACTCGTAGTAATTTGTAAGATATTCTTTAATTTCGATATTTCCTTTGGCACTATACTTTTCCCAATCCACTACATCAGTAGGTACAAGATCTATTTCTTTTGCTTCAAGCGAATATAAAGCTGTTTCATTGTCTGGAAGTAATTTAACAATAATATTATCAATATATGGACTGCTATCCTTCCACCATGTAGCATTAGCTTTTAATTTTATTTCTTTTAATGGATTATAGGCAACAAATTGATAAGGTCCCGTACCAATAGGCTTAAAATTCAGGTCATTACCGCTAGGTTCCCTGCCTTCAAATTGATGCTTAGCTATAATCGGGAAACTTACGGTATCTAAAAAACCACCGTAAGGCTGATTTAAAACTACTTTAAATGTATACTCATCTACAACTCCGAAATAAGAGATATGCTGTGTATTAAATTTATATATAGAGTTATATTTATTACTTGTAATTATCTTAAAAGTATAATCTACATCATATGCATTAAACTGACTATTGTCATGCCATTTTACATCTTTTCTTAAAAAAAATGTCCATGTCATTCCATCTGCAGAAACTTCCCATCTCTCGGCTAAAGCCGGCACTATATTCATATTTTTATCGTATGTCACTAAACTATCAAATATTAAATTCAATATCTCCGCATTAGATTTACTTTTTGTAAGTAAAGGATTGAAAGTATCAGGATTAAATGATTGCAAATTTAATGTACCACCTTTTACAGGTCCGGTATCTTCAAGTTTCATTTGTTTTTCAGGTTCAGTTTTATCATCTAATTTTTGTTGATCCTGCTGAAAAGTACATGCGCTTAGTAAAAATAATATTAATATCATGCAACAAATATTCTCAAATACTCTTTTCAAATGAAATAAAGCCTCCTTATTAATTATTTAACTCGTCTATTATCTCTAGTTAACTCTAATTATTTTTTATATTAATTGCATAATTGCTGCTAAGCTCCCTGTCCTTCCTTTATCACGTCTATGTGAAAAATATTTTTCCGCATCACAGTATGTACATTCTCGTGCAAGGGTAATATGCTGGTCTTTTATGCCTGCCTGGTTAAAAAGTAATACATTTGCTTGCCAAAGGTCTATATGATATTTATCATTTTCTTTTTCTTCAATTAAACCTTCTGCTTCTTGTCCATATGATTCATAAAACAGTCGTACTACCGGCTCATCAACTTCGAAATGACATGGTCCTATTGAAGGTCCAATTGCTACAAGTATGTCACTAGCAGAACAATTATAATCATTTATCATTTTAGATATCGTCTTCATACCTATTTTTTTTACTGTACCTCTCCACCCTGAATGTGCAAGAGCAATTACTTTTTTTATTGGGTCTAAAAAAAATAAAGGAACACAATCTGCATAAAATGTGACAAGAGGTACTCCTCTTTCGTTGGTAATAAGCGCATCTACACCCTTTATATCACTTTCAATAGTTATACCTTTTCCAATATCCTGTCTTGTTATGCTTGCAATTTTATCATCATGAACTTGATTGGAAAATACAAGTTTTTTATAATCACAATTTATTTGCCGACTAATTATCTTAAAATTATTAAGTACATTTTCTTTATTATCATTTCTATTAAATCCAAGATTAAGTGTCCTGCATTCTCCACTACTAACTCCACCTAACCTTGAGGTAAAACAATGGTTTACAACACCGGTATCATCAAAACTTGGAATAGTTAGATATTCTAAATCACCTACACGATAATCTTATATTATTTTCTTTGCACTTGATTATACCACATAAATTATTAGAATAAAAGAGAAGTGCAAAAAATCCCATGGGATTTTTTGCACTCACACCAATCACCAATCTGTCTATCATTTTATTTATATTTATCTTGGTTCTACAATAAGTTTAATAGCCGTTCTTTCTTCACCATCAATCAAGATATCAGTAAATGCCGGAATACATATTAAGTCGATTCCTGAAGGCGCTAAGAATCCTCTTGCAATGGCTACTGCTTTGACAGACTGGTTTAATGCCCCCGCACCTATTGCTTGTATTTCTGCAACACCCTTTTCGCGAATCACACCTGCTAATGCCCCTGCAATAGAATTTGGACTAGACTTAGATGAAACTTTAAGTACCTCCATTATTGTTACCTCCATCATCTGTTTTATTTCGATATTTGCTATATACCATATATTCTACATTAAATAGGAATATCCTTCTTTTTTTTATATTTTTTTATATATCCGGTCAATAATGTTGCATTAAATAATTTTCAAAAATCAATAGAAATAACTTACAGGTACAATCTACACCTAGAAGAAAATTACCGGTAATTATAAATATCAAAATTTTTCATTAATGATAATTCTATTAACATTTGTTGTTTTTCCTGTTAATTCATCAATTTCAAAAACAATACCGTTAAATTGTGATGGACCATCTGCGATTTGAAACTTTTCAGGAAGGTGAGTAATAAATCGATTAATGATTATTTCTTTCTTTACTCCCAAAATAGAATCATATGGACCTGTCATACCTATATCAGTTATATAACCCGTTCCTTTAGGTAAAATTCTTTCATCAGCGGTTTGGACATGGGTGTGTGTGCCAAATATTGCACTAACTTTTCCATCTAAATACCAACCCATAGCAAGTTTTTCCGAAGTTGCTTCCGCATGAAAATCTACAATGATAACATTGGTAATACCTGCAATGACTTTTAACTCTTTTTCAATTACTCTAAAGGGACAATCCAAATTTTCCATAAATATTCTCCCGGATATATTTAATACCGCTACTTTTTTATCGTTTACATCTAATATAATACTACCTCTACCAGGGGTTCCAGGAGGATAATTTGCAGGTCGAATAATTGCTTTTTCTTCTTTAAACAAACTAAAAATTTCTTTTTTATTCCACAAATGATTTCCCATCGTAATAACATCAATACCCTGTTCAAATAACTCATAAGCTATGGAACGTGTCATTCCATTACCTACAGCAGCATTTTCACCATTAGCTATACATAGATCTACTTCTAAATCTTTTTTTACTTTATGTAAAAAATTTCTAATCATTGTACAACCGGGTTTTCCAACAATATCTCCCACAGCTAAAATTTTCAAACAATTTCCTCCTGTCATTAAAATAGTGAGTAATAGGTAATGAAAAATAGATCTTTAAATACTATCTACTGCTCACTACCCACTACCCACTAATCATTATCTTGCATATTCAATCGCTCTAGTTTCCCTAATCACATTCACTTTAATCTGACCAGGATATTCTAATTCATTTTCTATTTTCTACCAGCTTGAATTGCAAAAGACTTATCTACACCATTAAAAGAATTAGCAATTTCCTCAAGTTTTTCAAGTCGTTTTATATAATTTTCAAGCGTCTCACGTCTTGCACCAGGTCTTGCAGCAGAAATCGTGTCAGCAGCTTGTACAAGACAAGCAATAATGGTATTAGGTTCAATATCTCCATGGTGTGCCATAATCGCATGTATGACTTCTTGACTTTCTCTATATTTTTTAACAATATCAGCACCAATGGTTACATGAGATCCTTCAACTTCATGGTCCACTGCTTTACCAATATCATGTAGTAAGCCAGCACGTTTTGCGATATTAATATCTGCACCTAATTCCCCTGCCATAATTCCAGCAAGATGCGCTACTTCAATAGAATGTTTAAGCACGTTTTGACCATAACTGGTTCTAAATTTCAATTTTCCTAATAATTTAATTAGTTCGGGGTGTAAACCATGAACACCTGTTTCAAAAGTTGCATGTTCACCCTCTTGCCTAATCGTATTTTCGACTTCTTTTTTAGCTCTCTCAACAGTTTCTTCAATACGTGCAGGATGAATACGACCATCAATAATCAGTTTCTCAAGGGCTACCCGAGCCACTTCTCTTCTTATAGGATCAAATCCTGACAAAATAACTGCTTCAGGTGTATCATCAATAATCAAATCTATTCCTGTTAAAGTTTCCAGAGTTCTAATGTTTCTTCCTTCTCTACCAATAATTCTTCCTTTCATCTCATCATTAGGTAGAGGAACAACTGAAACTGTAGTTTCGGCTACATGGTCAGCAGCACATTTTTGTATTGCTGAACTTATGATATCCTTTGCCCTTTTTTCAGCCTCGTCTCTAGCCTTGGCCTCAATATCCTTGATCATAATTGCAGCTTCATGTCTTACTTCATTTTCAACATTTTTTAACAGAAAATCTTTTGCTTCATCTACTGTTAAACCTGATATTCGTTCAAGTTCTTCTATCTGTTTCTTTTGAATCTCTAGCGTTTCTTGTTGTAACACTTGTATTTCTCTGTTTTTTTTGTTTAACGTTTCTTCTTTTGCTTCAAGAGAATCGACTTTTCGATCCAAGATTTCTTCTTTTTGTTGAATCCTTCTCTCTTGACGCTGGAGTTCCATTCTTCTTTCTTTTACTTCTTTCTCTAGTTCAATTCTATTTTTGTGAATTTCTTCTTTTGCTTCTAACAAAGCCTCTCGTTTTTTATTCTCAGCAGCCTTAGAAGCATCACTAATAATACGTTTCGCTTCTTCTTCTGCACTGCCTATCTCAGCTTCAGCAATCTTTTTTCTATATGCAATTCCAAAACGGAAAGCGAATATACCTGAAAGTATTGCTGCACCAAGTGCAACGGCAATGAATAGCAATACTTCTGCAATTGTTGTAATAATATACACCTCCTTTATGTCAATAATGAATATTATTTCTAAATACCTGCTTTTTAAATTGTTGCCTTAATTTTAAAACTTATCCCGAGGAATTTGCAAAAAAATACAATTAACATATATATTTTTGGTGTGCAAATATATATGTTAATTGTAAACTTTTTTAAAATTACTGTCAAGAATATTTAATACCGGATTTATTTAGACAATAATTGTATCTGTGCAGCTTTTACTGTGTTTTTCATAAGCATTGCAATTGTCATAGGGCCAACCCCTCCAGGTACCGGTGTAATCGCGCCCGCAACATTTACTGCACTATCAAACTCCACATCACCAACTAATTTTCTATTTTCCAATCTATTCATTCCTACATCTATAACCACTGCTCCAGGTTTAATCATGTCCCCTGTAATAATCTGTGGTTTTCCTACTGCTACCACAAGTATATCAGCCCTTTTACATACTTCCTTCAAATTTTTTGTCCGCGAATGACAGATTGTAACTGTTCCATGCTGCTGTAAAAGAAGCATTGCTTGCGGCTTCCCAACAATATTGCTCCTTCCGACTACTACACACTCTTTTCCTGCAATATCAATACCCGACTCTTTGATCAATTCCATTACTCCTGCAGGAGTGCAAGGTAAATAATCGGGCTCTCCAAGCATAATCTTCCCAACATTAATAGGGTGAAATGCATCAACATCCTTATCTGGATTAATGGTATTGATTACTTCTTTCTCATTTAAGTGGTTTGGAAGTGGAAGCTGCACCAATATGCCATGTACGTCCTTTTTTTCATTAAGTGTTCTAACCAATCTTAAAAGTTCTTCCTGGGTTGTTTCTTCCGACAAAGCATATTCTTCAGAATATATGCCAATTTCTTCACATGCTTTTTTCTTACTATTTACATATATTCTCGACGCTGGGTCACTCCCAACGATAACAACAGCAAGACCAGGAAGTATTCCTTTAGATTTCAGTAGACCAACTTCATTTTTTAATGATTCTTTAATTCTAGCTGCAACCTGTTTTCCACTTATAATTTTTGCTGTCAAAAGATTGTCCCCCTTCACAATATTTGTACCATTCATTTTATTTTATTCCACGCCTGTTGTCAACGCATGGGTATTCATTTAGACATTTAAAATTACAAATGTTATTTTTTTATATGTTTTCTTTTTGATTTCGGTAAGCTTTCTTTTTTCAGCTTTCGAGGCCGAATTAAGCATTTAGGTCCAAAACCTATTAGATCTTTTCTTCCTGCCTTAACAAGTGCTTCATAAACCAATTCATAGTTTGTCGGATTTTTAAACTGAAGTAATGCTCTTTGCATTGCTTTTTCTTTAGGAGAACGTGGTACATACACTTTCTCCATCGTCCGCGGGTCCAAGCCTGTATAAAACATACAAGTAGCTAGCGTGCCCGGTGTTGGATAGAAATCTTGAACCTGTTCGGGATTATAGCCTATATCCCTTAAATATTCCGCCAGTTCAATTGCCTCTTTTAAACTGCTTCCCGGGTGACTAGACATTAGATAGGGAACAAGGTATTGCTCTTTGCCTATTTTTTTATTAATTTGATAAAATTTATTTACAAATTTTTGATAAACCTTTTTGGAAGGCTTCCCCATTCTTTTCAAAACTTTCGGTGAAACATGTTCAGGCGCTACTTTTAATTGTCCACTTACATGATGCTGACATAATTCCCAAAAAAATTCGTCACTGCGGTCATAAATTAAATAATCATACCGTATGCCCGAACGTATAAATACTTTTTTTATTCCTTCGATATTTCTCAGTTCTTTTAATAAGTCCAAGTAGTCATCGTGGGAGATATTAAGATTTTTACACGGATGCGGATAAAGACACTGCTTACCTTTACATGCTCCATATTTTATTTGCTTCTCACAAGCTTCATTCCTAAAATTAGCCGTGGGACCTCCTACATCATGTATATATCCTTTAAAATCAGGATGCCATGTCATATTTCTTGCTTCATTCATAATTGACGCTTTGCTCCGACTTTGCACCGTTCGTCCCTGATGGAAGGTTAACGCACAAAATGTACAAGCCCCATAACACCCTCTGGAACTGGTAATGCTAAACTGAACTTCTTTTATTGCAGGTACTCCTCCCTGTTCTTCATATATAGGATGGTAAGTTCTCTGATATGTTAAAGAATATACTGCATCCAATTCCTTTCTGTTAAGTGGCATCATCGGTGCATTCTGTACAAGATATAGATCTCCATGAGGTTGAATAACAATTTTCCCCCTTATAGGATCTTGCTCATCATATTGCATTTTACAGGCTTGTGCATATTTCTTTTTATGATCTCTTACTTCTTCATAGGATGGTAGTAAGACTGATTTTTCCTTTATAGCTTCAATATCTTGTGTCACATATGCTGTGCCCTGTATATCAGTAATGCAATTTATATCTTTACCATTATTTAAGGCATTCGCTATACTAACAATTTGCTTCTCGCCCATTCCATATACTAAAAGATGTGCACGGGAATCTATCAGGATAGATCTTCTTACTTTATTCTCCCAATAATCATAATGGGCAAATCTTCTTAAACTAGCCTCAATTCCACCAATAATAATTGGCACATTTTTAAAAGCCTCTCGCGCACGATTACAATATACAATGACCGCTCTATCCGGTCTATTACCTGCTTTTCCACCGGGCGAATAAGCATCGTCACTTCGAGGCTTTTTATTGACGGTATAATGATTTACCATCGAATCAAGATTTCCTGATGATATAAGAATTCCCAATCTAGGCTTCCCTAATTTGATAAAATCGTCAATATTGCGCCAATTAGGCTGCGCAATAATACCCACTTTATATCCCTCTTTTTCCAATACCCGGGTAATGATTGCATGTCCAAAGCTGGGATGGTCAACATATGCATCGCCACTAATATATAGAAAATCAAGTTGATCCCATCCTCGCCTCTCCATGTCTTCTCTTGATATAGGTAAAAAATCGTTTATTGCCATACATACACTTCCCTTTTGATAAATGCATAATGCAACATTTTTAATATGCAATGAAAAAAGTTTTCCTTTAACTTTCTATTGTATCTTAATTTCTAAAAGTTCCTTTTGTATTGTTCATCATTCACTGTTATGATGCCACTCCATACGTTATTTTTTGACCTTCTAAATGATTCATGATTAATGCTAATGGCATATACCATTAGCATTCCCTTAAGACTTAATTTATTGTTTATAACGCAATTACTGAAGTGATTATTCTCAAATCCACATTTATTCTGCATTCATTAGTCTTCACTATTCATCAGCATTTCATGATACTGCTGACGAGTTATAAGTACCTGTCTGGGTTTGCTACCTTCAAATCCTCCTACAATACCTCTTGCTTCCATTTGATCAATTAATCTTGCCGCTCTAGCATAACCAATTTTTAATCTTCTCTGAAGCATTGAAATGGATGCTTGTCCTCCCTCTACAACCAGTTCAATTGCCTGAGGTAATAATTCATCATTATCTTCAGCTTCTACATCCTCTACTTCCTTTTCTTGTTCTATCTGTTCAATGATATCTTCATGATAATTTGAGCCCGAATGTGCTTTAATATATTCAACAATACTTTCAACTTCTTTATCAGATATAAATGCTCCCTGCAGCCTTTGAGGTTTTGCAGCACCTACAGGATAAAAAAGCATATCCCCTTTTCCTAATAATTTTTCTGCTCCTCCCATATCCAAAATGGTTCTGGAATCTACTTGGGAAGAAACCGCAAAAGAAATTCTTGATGGGATATTCGCTTTTATCAAACCCGTAATAACATCAACCGAAGGCCGTTGGGTAGCAATAACAAGGTGCATTCCAGCAGCTCTTGCCATCTGGGCTAGACGACAAATAGCATCTTCTACATCATTAGGCGCTACCATCATCAAATCTGCTAATTCATCGATAATAATTATAATTTGAGGAAGTATATTTTCTTCACCTTGTTCTTTAAGCAAAGCGTTATAAGCTTTTAGATCTCTTACACTATTATCTGCAAAGAGTTTATAACGATTTACCATTTCCTGTACTGCCCAATTCAATGCTCCTGCAGCTTTTTTAGGATCTGTTACTACCGGTATAAGAAGGTGCGGGATACCATTATATACTCCTAACTCCACTACTTTTGGATCAATCATAACCAATTTTACATCGTTAGGATTCGATTTATATAAAATACTTGTAATCAGTGTGTTAATACATACGCTTTTTCCTGATCCCGTTGCCCCTGCAATTAACAAATGAGGCATTCTTGCAATATCAGCAACTACTGGTTTACCTGCTATATCTTTACCCAGTGCAAATGCAAGTTTTGATGGATACTGGCTAAATTCATCTGACTCTATCACTTCCCTGAGAAATACCGGTGTCACCTCTTTATTAGGCACTTCTATACCTATTGCAGCTTTTCCAGGGATAGGAGCTTCAATTCTAACTCCAGATGCGGCAAGGTTAAGGGCTATATCATCAGCCAAATTTACAATTTTACTAACTTTTACCCCTATACTGGGCTGTAGTTCATATCTGGTCACCGAAGGTCCGCGGCTTACCTGTAACACTTTTGCTTCTACCCCAAAACTTTTTAGTGTATCTACCAATTTCTTTGCATTATTTCTTAAGTCACTAATATAGCTTTTTTTACTACTATCTTGGTTATCTATATTTAATAAATCAATAGAAGGAAAAGTATAGTTAATATATTCATTACTGGTATTAACCTCTTCCATTTCCGAAAATTTGTTTTTCTGTTTTTTTTCTGATATCTCCTGAACTTTAGTTTGACTCTCAGTAAAATTACCGCTAACAGTATTATTTCTGACTGTTTGATGGTCATATATTCTAATGGGCGCTTCAGCCGCAGCTGCTTGAAGGTCACCTGCTAGTTGATCTTCGTCAAATTCCTCCGATAAAGATTTTGTACCGTCTAATAAATCGTCTTGTTCCTGGATTTGTGTTCGATTCGTTTTTATTTTTTGGGCAGCGGCAACCATTGTCTTGAATAAGGTACTTAAATGCTTTTTAAAAATAGGTATTAATAAATCGATAATTCTAAAAATAGAAATTTCGGTAATAATAATTATAAAAACCAATACACAAGTAGTTAATATAATACCTGCTCCCCATATGCCAAACATACTAATGAATGGTTCAGCTACAACACCTCCAACAAAACCTCCACCTTTTCCTTGTTGACCCAAATGGAAAAAAAGTTTTACTTTTTCACCTAAGGTCAAATCTCTATTAGGATTATAAAAAGGTATATGTATGATAGCACCTATTAAAACCAATAGTCCTAAGAAAAGCCAGTACTTATATTGGTGTTGTAAATGTCCTTTTTTAATCATATAGTGTACACCAAATGAAGTAATAAATAACGGAATAATATATGCTAAATACCCAAATAACCCAAAGAAAATTTCTTTTAAGTATTTACCAAAAATTCCTGCTGCACTGAAAAAAAAACTAACACTCATCAGTAATCCGAAAGCTACAATAAATAAAGCCACGATTTCGCCATATATATTAAATTTTGAGGTTTTATTTTGTTTCACAGTTTTTGCACCTTTTATCCTTTGCTTTGCCATTATAACCACCTTATTTAAATAAACTATAAAGAATAATAAATACTCCTATGCCCCAACAATAATAGGAGAACAAATAAAACTTTCCTTTATTTAATAAATTGATTAAAAATTTTATTGCAATAAAACCAGTAATAGCTGCTGCTAATGTACCAGCGATATAAGGAAATATAATTGTACTATCTATACCTTGGCGTAGCAAATCTGGTATCTGCAATACAGCAGCTCCTAAAATAGCAGGAATGGATATTAAGAAAGAAAATTTTACAGCAAATTCTTTTTTGAAACCATTTAATAATCCTGCTACGATTGTTGAACCAGATCGAGAAATTCCAGGCATAATCGCCATACCTTGGAATAATCCAATAATAAATGCATTAGAATATTTTGCATTTGCTTCATCTTTAGAACCACTGATTAATTTATTAGAAATTGATAGTAAAAATCCTGTAAATAACAATGTAAATCCCACTACACGTATTGATTTAAACATTAAATCAAACATGTCTTTAAAAAGGAGTCCAATAATTACTGTAGGGATGGTTGCAGTAATTAAAAGCATAATCATTTTCCTGTAAGGTGAAGCATGAATATTGACTTCTCCTTTTGAAATATCGGTGAGTATTCCAAAAAATTCTTTTATAAGGTAATACATGTCCTTATTGTATACTAAAAAAATTGATAATAATGTACCAAAATGTAGTAAAGTATCAAACAATAAATGGCTTTCTTCTAAATCATTCATACCAAATAACTCTTGAAAAATTACTAAATGCCCGGAACTACTAATAGGTAAAAATTCTGTAAGTCCCTGTACAATACCGAGTACAATTGCAACAAACGTGTTCATCATAACGCCCCCTATTTTTCCCAAAACTGTATCATATGAAAATATTTAAATCCTATTGATAAATAATGTTAAAATGTCGTAATAAACAATTATTATATTTTTAATCAAAAATATCGCCAAAAGGTTATTTACATATTAATACAAGGTTTTGGGTGTTAATTTAAAAATCAAAATATATCGATAGCGCACTTTAAAATTATAAATAAATTAAGGTAGTTATCGATGAAATTCGCGAAGTTTGTATTAAGGAAATATTAAATTTTAAACTTCGCTCATTATAAAAAGATGTCAGCTTAAACTAACATCTTTAATATATCATATCATTTGTTATTTTGCTATGCATATTTTATTTTTATAACATATCTTAATGAAAAACAAGTATCTATTTTGTACTATTACCCTATTATACATTCTTGGCCTATTCTTCTCTTGCATCATATTTTATAATTGCTCCTGGCTCAATTTCACTGTCTAAATAAGAATTTAAACAGGTACTAATCACCCTATTTACTTTATAACCGTGTGCTGAAATAGGAGAAACCTCTAAGATTGCTTCTTTATAAGTAATGTATTTGGTTTTTTTATTATTTTCACTTTGTTCAGAAAATATTACTTCATAAGGAATGATTGAATGAATGATCATGTTATCTTACCTTCCTGTTGGTTATTATTGGAATCCTGAACTTTAATGTTATTTTCAGCTTGTTTTTCCAATTTTTTTTCCTTAATCATTTCATATAACTTTTTAAGTGCGTCAGATACTCCTCCTAATTCGTCTATCAAACCATTTTCGACTGCATCAATTCCAAATAATACTGTTCCGACATCATTTGCTAATTCTCCTGTTTTCAGCATGAGTTCTTTAAATTTTTCTCTTGAAATATTAGAGTTCCTGGTAACAAATTGTACCACCCGCTCTTGCATTCTATCAAAATATTCAAAAGTTTGTGGAACACCTATCACCAATCCTGACATTCTTATAGGATGAAGTGTCATTGTAGCTGAAGGAGCAATAAAAGTATGTTTTGCAGCTACTGCCAACGGAACACCAATACTGTGACCTCCACCAAGAACTAGTGAAACGGTAGGTTTTCCCATACTTGAAATCATTTCTGCTATTGCAAGACCAGCTTCTACATCTCCTCCAACGGTGTTTAAAACAACAAATAACCCGTCAATTTCTTCATTTTCTTCAATTGCAACCAATTGAGGAATCACATGTTCATATTTAGTAGTTTTATTTTGTGGTGGAAGCGTAATATGGCCTTCTATCTGGCCGATAATAGTTAAACAATGAACATTGCCCTTTGAGCTTTGTATTTTGGACGTACCAAATTGTTTTAGTGCTTCCATCGCATTTTTTTCATCTTGAGCTTTTTGTTCTGTATCATTCTGCATATTAATTGCTACTTTATTTTCATCACTCATTTTTTCACTCCTGTCAATCATTTGTAAAAGTCAATTATATTTAACTTTTATTGCTTATAAAACGTTTTTCACGTAAAAAATATATAAATTCTTATTAATTAGTATACAGATTAATAATTTAAAATATTCTTATATAATAGACTAAAAACTTTTTCCAAATTGTATTTTTAAAGATCAACTTGTTTAAATAGATTCTTGCTGTCATTTTATACATAAAATAAACTTAAAAAAGTATAAATTTATAAAAAAAATAAATACTATAATAACTTCGCCAGCATCTCACTGCTTGCAGGCAGGACAAATGACGCATAAAGTTATATTAAAATCTATGCTTCAAGTACTTTGAGGCAAACCTTACAGCATAAAATCGGAGATATTGAAATATTTAGAAACGACGCTAAATGGAAATAACTAGGAGGCTAATAAAGGTAAGTTTTATTACTTATCTTTTTTACTGTTTTTCTTCTATAAATAAGATATTCATCAATTGTATAAAACACAGCAGTAGTCATTTTAAAATATCCTCTTACACAAAGGATACACTAGCCATTCTGAATTTTCCTTTTTTACGTAATTTGTTCGGGCGTGCATTTTTATTTGAATAATATTCTTCAAATAAATTAAATGCACCCATTATTGGGACATAGATTGTAAAAAGTACATATATCTGCTATACTTATTTAAAAAATGAAAAGGAGTAATTTATATGCCAATAAAAATACCTGATAATCTTCCTGCAACAGAAGTGCTTAATAATGAGAATATTTTTGTAATGACTGAAAAACGTGCAATTCACCAAGATATTCGCCCTCTCAAAATTGCAATTTTAAATTTAATGCCAACCAAAATTACAACAGAAACGCAACTTCTTCGATTGCTTGGCAATTCTCCTCTTCAAGTAGAAATAGAGTTGTTACATACAAAAACATATAAGTCTAAAAATACTTCCGAAGAACATTTGCTTACTTTTTATAAAACTTTTGAAGATATAGAAGACCAAAAATTTGATGGAATGATCATTACGGGTGCTCCTGTCGAAACTTTAAATTTTGAGGAAGTTGATTATTGGGAAGAATTAACACAAATTATGAATTGGTCAGTTCACAATGTTACTTCCACACTGCATATATGCTGGGGAGCACAGGCGGGGCTTTACCACCATTTTAACATACCTAAATACCCTCTTAGCAAGAAAATGTTCGGTGTTTTTTCCCATACCATATGCAAAAAAAATGTAAAACTTCTTCGCGGGTTTGATGATGAATTTTTTGCTCCTCATTCCCGTTATACTGAAATTCGCAGTGAAGATATAGATAAAGTTTCACATTTAGATATCTTATCTGTATCTGAGGTTGCAGGCCTTTATATTGTAGCCACAAAAGATGGACGGCAGATTTTTGTTACAGGACATTCAGAGTATGATGCCGAAACTCTAAAACAAGAATATGAACGTGATATTACAAAAGGACTAAATATTGCTGTTCCTGAGAATTATTTTCCAAATGACAATCCTAGTAATCCGCCTGTAGTAAAGTGGAGATCTCATGCAAATTTATTATTTTCAAATTGGTTAAATTACTATGTATATCAGGAAACACCTTATAATCTAAGTGAAATCAAGTAATACTTTCTATCTATATTTTTTAATCAAACAATTACGCCTCTACTATTTACATTACTAAATAGTAGAGGCGTGTTACTACTCATTTGCTCCTAATATTACAGGTTGGATTTGCTTTCCCTCTAAAGCTTCTTTGATTGTAGGTATAATGAGGGGCATTTTAGCAACTAACGAATTTTGTTTCTTGATTGGAGCATCCTGCAGGAAAGGAACAAAATAAATATTCTTGGCGTTTAGTAAACAACCAATATTTTTTGCATTCATTCCTAAACCATCATTAGTAGAAATTGCAATTACAATCGGCTTTTGATTTCTCAAATGTGCTTTAGCTGCCATGGTTACACATGAATCGGTTATCGCATTGGCTAATTTAGCAACTGTATTTCCCGTACAAGGCGCAATCACCAAAGCATCTAGCAGTGATTTAGGCCCTATTGGTTCAGCTTCATATATACTGCTAATTATTTTATTACCTGTTATTTCTTGTATTTTATTCATAAAATATTCAGATTTTCCAAATCTGGTGTCTATTGATTGTGCATTTTCCGACATGATTGGGATAACATTTGTTCCTTCTTTCACTAGATTCTCTATTTCAGGAATCACTTTTACAAAAGTACAAAAAGACCCAGTTAAAGCAAAGCCTATTCTCAATCCTTTCAAATTCATTTTTATACCCCCAACTCGTCAATTATATTAAATATAGTATCTTTAATAATATTTCCAGCGGTGTTAGGAGCTACTTTTCCAGGTAAAGATAATGCCCATATCACTTTTAAACCCATATCTCTTGCCATCTCAAAGTCTACTCCCCCAGGTTTTGATGCTAAGTCTATCACTAAACAATCTTTCTTTATCTTTGAAAGTATTTCAGTATCTAATATGACACTTGGTATAGTATTAAAAATAACATCATAATTTCCTATTACTTTTTCCAATTGATTAAGATGTACTCCATTATACCCATAACTCTTTATCCATGCTAAGTCTTGGTATTTTCTAGCTTCTACTGTTACATTTGCACCAATGCCTAAAAGCATTCTTGCAAGTATCTTCCCAATTCTTCCAAATCCCAAAATTAAACAGTGGCTATTATGTAATGTAATTGGCAGTTCTTCCATAGCAATTTGTATTGCTCCTTCTGCTGTTGGTATCGCATTTAATATAGTTAGTTCCTCTCTTTCAAAATAATCTACAATATAAATGTTATATACCTTAGCAAGATTACTAATTTTTTCACTAATTTTCCCTCCAACAAACAGTTGGTTTTTTGATATGTGTTTAAATAAATCATTAAAAAATATTTTTCCATCATAGAAAGGAGTATTTACCGATTCATTATCAAGTGAACACGGTAATGGAGCCACTATTACATCTGTACCTTCAACTACTTCTTGCATATTATGTGCTTTGATAACATTGGGAGCAAACTCTATATCTTTAAAACCGAAAACTTTAACATAATAACCGTCTTTCGCCAACCCATTAGCCATTTTTACTTGACGCAAATCCCCACCTATAATAGCAAAACGTTTTTTATTTTTCATAAAGGCACCTCCAAAAATTTTCGTAAGTTGACTAATCTTAATACATTGTATGAATATCATAAATTAATAGTGCTTGTTTTACTTGTACTTATGAAAATAGATAGCTTAAAAAAACATGAAAGAGAACTTTTTTGAAAGGCTTATATGAAAAGTATTGGACTAGAGAAAATTGATACTTTCTTTTGCAACAAAAAAAGATAACCTTTGATCAGGTTACCTTTGTTAATAGAAAATTTTGAGTATATAATTATACTGAATATTGTATTAATTTTTTGAAGTCTAAATCTTTATCAATTGTACCTACTACTGAAATGCCTATTTTTTTACTTTCAAATATTCTATCAATGATATTGCTTACCGATTCAACAGTAATTAAATTAATTCTGTCTAAAATTTCATCTGGCGTTCTAATTTTATTAAGAAGTAGTTCTGATCTGCCTATACTATTCATTCTGCTGCTAGTACTTTCTAATCCTAAGATATAATTGCCTTTAAGCTGCTCTTTTGCTTTGTTTAATTCTTCTTCCTTTATTTTATTTTGCGTTAGCACATGTATCTCCTCAAAAATCAGTTTAACTACCTCATTTAACTGTGAAGGATTCATGCCTGCATATATAGTAAATAATCCTGCCTTCTGATAAGATGATGGATATGAGTAAACAGAATAAGCTAATCCTTTTTCTTCCCTTATTTTTTGAAATAATCTTGAACTCATACCACCACCGAATATAGTATTTACGACTAACAAGTCATAAATACTGTCATCACCCTGTTCTATTCCTTCGAATCCTATACATATATGCGCTTGTTCAGTTTCTTTAAATTTAACAATAATATCGCTATTAAAATTAGTAACTGTATAATTGCACTGGTCATGATTATTTGTATTCCAATTACCAAATTTACTATCAATTAAATCAATCGTTTTGGTATAATCAAAGTTTCCTGCAATCGCAATCACTATATTTTCAGGTGTATAGTTATTATATATATAATCTAGTATTTCCTGTCTGTTAATCAGGTTTAACGATTCACTAGTGCCTAATATCGGGTAACCCAGTGAGTCTCCTGCCCAGACAAGTTCAGAAAGAATATCATGTACCAGTTCTTCCGGTGAATCTTCATACATATTAATTTCCTCTAAAATAACTTTTCTTTCTACATCAATATCTCTTTGGTCAATTCTAGAACTAAATAACATATCCGATAGCACGTCAATAGCAATATCCAAATGGGTATCTAAAGTTTTTGTGTAAAAGCAGGTATACTCTTTCCCTGTAAATGCGTTAAGCTGACCTCCTATACAATCAATACTCTCAGCAATGTCCTTTGCTGTTCTACTCGTGGTCCCTTTAAATAACATATGCTCAATAAAATGAGAAATTCCATTATTTTTTTTGCATTCACTTCTAGATCCTGTTCTTACCCATACACCCAGTGATACTGATCTTACATATGGAATATATTCTGATACAACTCGTACACCATTTTTTAAAGTCTGTGTTTTATACATAAATCCTCCCAATACTCTATGTTAAGATAGAAGCAGCATAATTGTGTTGGTTATCCCGTAACATCCTACTATCTACTCGTGCACTACTCATTTGATATTTCTAAAACTCTAATGTCATTATAAGATATATAATTATTATATGCAACTGCCATTTTGCACTACTCTTTTTTAATGATTCCTTTTCATTTTCTAGATATTTATTTCTGTTTCCAGCACATATTTATTACAATAAAAAGATTTAATACTTATTTTAGTAAAAAAAAAACAAGACTGCTGTCCTGTTTTTTTTTTAATATATCATAATTTCTTTTCATTGGCTACTTCAGCAAGTGCATCTTTTCTAGAAAGGTTTATTCTTCCTTGTTTATCAATTTCAATTACTTTTACTAAAATTTCATCTCCTACATTTACTATATCTTCAACTTTTTCAACACGTTTTGGATCTAATTTTGAAATATGAACCAATCCTTCTTTGCCCGGAAGAAATTCTACAAAAGCACCAAAATTAGTTATCCTTAATACTTTTCCTAGGTAAACCTGTCCCACTTCTATATCTTTTGCAATACCTTCTACAATCTTTAAAGCTTTTTGTCCAGCTTCTTCATCGGTAGTTGAGATAAATACCCGTCCATCATCTTCAATGTCGATTTTTACACCTGTATCAGCAATAATCTTCTGTATGACTTTTCCTCCCGGTCCAATAACTTCTCTAATTTTATCTGGATCTATCGTTGTAGTAATGATTTTTGGCGCGTAAGGGGATAATTCTGTTCTTGGTTTAGCAATGGCTTTGAGCATAACTTCATCAAGAATATATATTCTCGCTTCTCTTGTTTGTTTTAGAGCTTGCTCAATAATTTCTTTTGTAAGTCCATCTATCTTGATATCCATCTGTATAGCTGTGATTCCCTTTTTAGTTCCTGCTACCTTAAAATCCATATCTCCAAAAAAGTCTTCTAAGCCTTGAATATCTGTCATCGTTACAAACCGATCGCCTTCGGTAACCAATCCTACTGAAATCCCCGCAACAGGAGCTTTAATGGGGACACCGGCATCCATTAAGGCTAAAGTACTGCCACAAACACTTCCTTGTGAAGTTGATCCATTAGAACTTAATACTTCCGAAACTAGCCTAATCGCATAAGGAAATTCTTCCTCACTTGGTATTACAGGTTCTAGAGCCCTTTCAGCTAGGGCACCATGTCCTATTTCTCTTCTTCCCGGGCCTCTGGACGGTCTTGTTTCACCTACGCTAAAAGATGGGAAGTTATAATGGTGCATGTATCTTTTTGTTTCTTCTTCTTCAATTCCATCCAGTAATTGTACATCACCTAATGCACCTAAAGTGGCTACAGTAAGTACCTGCGTTTGTCCTCTAGAAAACAATCCGGATCCATGTGTTCTTGGAAGTAAACCAACTTCTGCCGCAAGAGGTCTTATCTCTGTCATGCTTCTACCATCTGATCTCTTACCTTCATCTAATATCCATCTTCTAACAATATGCTTTTGAAGCTTATATAACGCTTCACCAATTTGCATTTGCATATCCGGATATTTTTCTGCAAAATGCTCAAATACGTCATCATATACAACTGAAAGGTTCTCTTCTCTTGTTTTCTTATCATCAGTATCTAAAGCCTTTTGTACCTTTTCCAACGCATATTCTTTTATGTCATTATACAGTATTTCATCTACTTCAAAAGATTCGTATGCAAATTTAGGTTTGCCTACTTCTTTGACAATTTCTTCAATAAAATTACAAACTTTCTTGATTTCTTCATGCCCAAACATAATGGCTTCTAACATTTGGTCCTCTGGTACTTCCTTTGCACCAGCTTCAATCATAACAACCTTTTCTTTTGTTCCTGCAACAGTGAGTTGTAAAAGACTTTTTTCTCTTTGTTTTACAGTAGGATTAATAACAAATTCTCCATCTACTAACCCTACCGAAACACCTCCAATTGGTCCGTTAAAAGGAATATCAGAAATTGAAAGAGCTGCTGACGTACCTATCATAGCCGCAATTTCCGGTGAATTATCCTGTTCTACCGAAAGAACAGTTGCTACTACTGAAACATCATTTCTAAAATCCTTAGGGAAAAGAGGACGAATTGGTCTATCAATTACTCTGGAAGTTAATATCGCTTTTTCAGTAGGTTTTCCTTCTCTTTTCATAAAACTTCCCGGTATTTTTCCTACTGCATAAAGTCGTTCCTGATAATCTACACTAAGTGGAAAAAAATCAATCCCCTCTTTTGGTTTATCAGAAGCTGTTGCAGTCACTAAAACGACTGTATCTCCATAACGGATTAGAACTGAACCATTTGTTAATTGAGCTAATTTGCCAATTTCAACCGTTAGCTGTCTTCCTGCTAAATCCATGCTAAAAGTTCTATGCATATCTTTCCTCCTGTTTATCATATGTATTATTCCAAAACAAATTTATTTCAATTTTAGAATATTGGTGAATCATTTAGAGGTAGCTATTAGTTTTTAGCACTTAGATTTACACTTTATATCATCACTACACTATCTATATAAAGTGCAAATCTAATGGCTAATTACTAATAGCTACAAACATTTAAACAAAATACTACTAGTAATATTTTTATTAATTAGTAATAGTAGTATCTTCTAACATATCGTTTATTATACACAGTATCAACATACAATAAATGAGCGGTAATCCGCTCATTTATCATTATTTTCTTAGATTTAGTTTAGCAATAATCTCACGATATCTTTCAATATCTTTTTTCATCAAATAATTAAGCAGTCCTCTACGTTGACCAACCATTTTTAGAAGACCTCTTCTAGAGTGATGATCTTTTTTGTGTATTTTTAGATGCTCATTTAAATGATTAATTCTCTCTGTAAGTAAAGCAATTTGAACCTCCGGAGAACCTGTATCATTCTCATGGAGTTTATAAGTATCAATAATAGATTGTTTTACTTCTTTTAACATATTCGTTCACCTCCTCAAATAAAATCCCCTGCAGCTAAGAAAAGGGTAGGTGATTCCCATATCCTAGCATCAGGTTTAGTATACCTGTAACATCATGTATTCTAACACATATTAATTTTGTTGTAAATACCTTTGCAATTAAAATATTCATATGTAAATTGCACATCTTTTGCAATTTGTTTAGATAAATCACTGATACTATTAAACTTCTTTTCATCCCGTATCTTTTTTATAAACTGAACTGCTACATCACTATCGTACAAATCACCTTTAAAATTCAGCACATGAGTTTCAATACGAATGCCATCTTCGTCAATAGTAGGATTTTCTCCAACATTGGTGACACTGTAAAATATACAATCATTAATGATTGTATTGGTAATATATACACCCTTTGAAGGAAGAACTAAGTAGTCATTGGGAAGTAAATTAATAGTAGGAAAGCCTATCTTATTTCCCAAATTTTTCCCTCTTACTACTTTCCCTGAGATGGTATACTTTCTACCCAAAAATTTTGAAGCCTGTTCTACATTTCCCTCTTTTATTAAATTTCTTATAACGGTACTGCTGACAATAGTGTCTCCAAGCTTAACAGGTTCTACAACGTCAACTCCAAAGCCATACTCTCTGCCTAATATTCGCAGTAAATTTGCATCCCCTTTTCCTTGATAACCAAAATGATAATGAAATCCTACAGTCACTGCTTTAACATTAAATTGATCCACCAGAACTTTTTCTACAAAATCTATAGGATTCATTTTCATTAAAGATTCATTAAATTCATCAAAATATAAATAATTCAAATCGTATGCTGCAAGTATTTTTGCCTTTATTCGATTGGTAGTAATCAGTGGAATTACTATTTTTCCTGCTATTATATTTTCAGGATGATTACTGAAAGTGTAAAGCATTGATTTTAAATTATTTTTTTTACATGTATTTATAACGCGTTTTATTAGTTCCACATGACCTAAATGCACACCATCAAAATTACCTAATACTATCCCCATTCCTTTAGATGTATCTATATGATGTTTATCTCTCGAAAATATGATTTCCATATGTTTTTCACCTCAAAAAAAACTTTTAACCAATTTAAGAAATAAACGTTTATTTGGTTTTTTAATTACTTTTGAGAGACACAAAAATACATCCTGATGATTATAAACTCTATATGTCACTCCTTCTTCTAATGCACCTCGGCCACTTATTAAATCTATTGGAATTTCATTACCATTCACAACTTTTTTTTCAACATCAGCATTTACAATGATAGAAGGAAAATAAGAAAATACCTCATCAATAGGCACTAATAACTCATTTAACTTATTGGCTTGGGAATATTGTTCAATTGTGTCAATAGTGATTGATTCTTCCAGCGTAAAATTTCCACTCTTAGTCCTTAAAAGAAAAGACATATATGCTCCACATCCTAATTTTTCACCAATATCAAAACACAAAGTTCTGATATATGTACCTTTAGAACATCTGATATTTAGTAAGACAGTGTTACTCACTAAATCAACATCAATAATCTTTATATCATAAATTTTAACTTGTCTTGGTTTTCTTTCTATTTCTATACCTCTTCTAGCTAATTCATATAATTTTTGTCCTTTTATTTTGATAGCAGAATACATTGGAGGAATCTGTTCTATTGTTCCTTTAAAATTTAAAATTACTTTTTCTAACATTTCCCTGGAAATATTAACCTTTCTTTTGCTTAAAATCTGACCAAAACTATCCTGGGTATCAGTTACAATTCCCAACTTCAGTTCTGCTCTATATTCTTTGTCATAATCAGATAACAGTTCCACTGTCTTTGTTGCTTTTCCAATGCATATTGGTAAAACACCTGTAGCACCCGGATCTAACGTTCCTGTATGCCCAACTTTTTTTATACGTGTACATTTCCTAATATAACTAACTACATCATGGGAGGTCATACCACTTGGTTTAAGAACATTTAAAATACCATCCATCACTTTTCAACCTCTTGCTTAATGGTCTGCTTCACACTTTCAATGACCTGCTTTTTTGCTTCAATCATATCCATATGCAAGGTACAGCCACTTGCTCTTTTATGACCGCCTCCCCCAAAAGAAATAGCAATTTTTGAAACATCAACATATTGGTTGGAACGAAAACTGACTTTTATTTCACCGGGTTCTTTTTCTTTAAATAATAATCCTACTTCTACCCCTTCAATATTTCGCGGAAGATTTGCCAATCCATCGCTGTCTTCGTCACTCAATCCTTCTTTCTGTATAATGTCATAGGGCAATGCAATAGCTGCTATTTTATTATTTTCATAAAACTCAATCCAATCAATCGCTGTAGCAGTGAGTTTTAATTTTTCCAGTGAAACTGTATCAAAAATTCTTCTATTAATTTCTGCTATATTGATATTTGTTTCTAAAAGTTCAGCAATAATCCTATGTGTTTTTGAAGTTGTATTGCTATATTTAAAACCACCGGTATCAGTAGAAATAGCTACATAAAGATTAACAGCAATATCCTTATCTATTGTTACACCTAATAAATTAATAATATCATAAACGATTTCTCCAGTTGCCGATGAAGCACTATCTACATAATTATACTTCGCATACATTGTATTGCTTATATGATGGTCAATATTGAGTGTAACATCACTGCTATTAAATAAGTCGATACGATGATTCAGTCGATGTTCATCTCCACTATCCAAACATATAACCATATCAAACTTAGTATTTGAAGGTAGATCACTTAATTTAACATATTTTCCTGTTAAAAAGGAATATACTTGAGGAATATTTTCTTCTAAAACGACTGTTACTTCTTTTTTTAACATTTGCAATGCTAATAAAAGTGCAAAAGAAGATCCTATGCAATCTCCATCAGGATGAATATGAGGAAGAATTGCAATATTGGACCTTGCTTTTATTATTTCAGCTATTTCGTTTAGTGTCATGTTCAGCTGATTCTCCTTTTGATGGTAAAATCTCGTGAAGCAATTTAGAGATATGAGCTCCATGCTCAATAGACTCGTCAAGTACAAATGTAAACTCAGGAGTGTACCTAAGTTGAACTCTTCTGCCTATTTCCTTACGAATAAACCCAGCAGCACTTTTTAATCCAGCAATAGCATTATTCTGTTGTTCTTGAGTTCCCATTACGCTAATATAAACTTTCGCATACCTTAAATCCCTCGTCACATCCACTAATATCACGCTAGTCATTGCTGGAATTCGAGGGTCTTTCAGTTCTCTTATAATCTCACTAAGTTCTTTTTTTATTTCTTCACTAATTCTATTTATTCTATTATAGGACATCTAATTCACCTTCCTGTTTTAAGAACCCCTTTTTAGTTAATAGATTCCTTGGAAATTAGCAGCACATATTCCATTTATGCATTATCATCTATAACTTCAATTCTATAGCTAAATTAGCTATCGGACTTCTTCCATGATAAAACACTCAATGACATCACCATCTTTGATATTATTAAATCTTTCTATGCCTATACCACATTCATAGCCGGAAGCAACTTCTTTTGTATCATCTTTAAATCTCTTTAATGACGCTAATTTGCCTTCATGTATGACAATACCATCTCTTACAACCCTAACTTCTGCATTTCTACTAATCTTTCCATCTGTTACGTAACAACCTGCTATCGTTCCAACCCCGGAAACTTTAAAAATCGCTCTGACCTCTGCATGCCCGATAACCAATTCCTTATATTTCGGATCAAGCATACCTTTCATTGCAGCTTCCATATCTTCTATCGCATCATATATAATTCTATACAAGCGAATTTCTACTTCCTGTTGTTCAGCGGATGACCTTGCACCGGAATCAGGCCGTACATTAAAACCAATAATAATAGCATTAGACGCTGCTGCTAACATAACATCCGATTCTGTGATAGCACCAACACCTCCGTGAATAGTCTTAACGCGTACCTCATCATTGCTCAATTTTTCCAACGATTGCTTAACAGCTTCTACTGAACCCTGAACATCAGCTTTGATAATAATATTAAGTTCTTTTACCTGACCTTCTTTTATTTGATCAAATAAATCATCTAAAGACACTTTATGTTGTGCTTTAAATTGTTCTTCTTTAATCTTTTCTTTTCGTTTCTCAACAACTTCACGTGCTTTTTTCTCATCCTCTACTGCATAGAAAATATCTCCTGCATCAGGTACTTCGGATAACCCAAGTATCTCCACCGGAATAGAAGGACCTGCCTTTTTCACTCTTTGTCCTTTATCATCCATCATTGCTCTAACTCTACCTACAGCAGTTCCTGCTACTAGTATATCACCGATCTTTAATGTACCATTTTGAACTAAGACAGTTGCAACTGGACCTCTTCCCTTATCTAAGCGTGCTTCAATTACTGTACCTTTGGCTAATCTATCCGGATTTGCTTTCAGCTCCTGCATCTCTGCTACAAGAAGTATCATTTCCAATAAGTGATCTATTCCTTCTCTTTTTAAGGCAGAGACAGGAACACAGATGGTATCGCCACCCCATTCTTCGGGAACCAATCCGTATTCTGTAAGCTCTTGTTTTACTCTATCAGGATTTGCACCTTCTTTATCCATTTTGTTAATTGCAACAATTATATTTACATTCGCAGCTTTCGCATGATTAATTGCTTCAATTGTCTGTGGCATAATACCATCGTCGGCAGCAACAACCAATATTGCTATATCGGTAACCTGTGCTCCTCTTGCTCTCATAGTTGTAAAAGCTTCATGGCCTGGAGTATCTAAGAATGTAATTTCTTGACCATGAATTTTAACTCGAGAAGCACCGATATGCTGAGTAATTCCTCCAGCCTCCGTAGCAGTAACGTTTGACTCCCTAATCGCATCAAGCAAAGAAGTTTTTCCATGGTCAACATGACCCATTACAACAACTATAGGAGAGCGTGGTTTTAATTGGGATGGATCGTCTTCTACATCATTAAATAGCCTATCTTCTTCCGTTACAACTATTTCTTTTTCAACTTTAGCACCAAAATCTTCTGCTATTAAAGAAGCAGTATCAAAATCGATTTCCTGATTAACTGTCGCCATTATACCAAGCGTTATTAACTTTTTAATTACCTCTGCAGTAGGTTTTTTTAATTTCTTAGCCAATTCTCCTACAGTTATATTGTCACCAATTATGATCTCTAAAGATTCTTTTTTAGCTTTTTTTTCCTTTGATTGAATTTTATTTAACTTTTCATCAAAAGTCTTATCTTTATCTTTTTTTGATTTACCGCCACCTTTTTTAATTTTTTGACGCATAGCACCATGGTCCTTAATTTGATTAGGCACTAAATCTTCAATTTTATCATTATCTAATTTATCTAAATCAACAACGTTTGGCCGTGTATCGTAATATTTCCCTTTAGATGTTTTTTTATCATTCATTGGTCGTATATCATTAGCCCTTTTATTATCGTAACCTGTTTTGCGGTCTTGCAAGTGATTATGCTCATTATGCTTTTGAACATCCTTTTCCTGCTTTTTATGAGAATTTTGCTTATGGTTTTCATCGTACTGTTGTGTAAAAATTTCTAAAATTAAATCAATATCCCTATCCTCTAATGTACTCATATGATTTTTAATATCTACGTCAAAATCATGCAATTTCTCCACAATATCCTTACTAGAAACATTTAAATCTTTGGCAATTTGATAAACTCTAGGTTTAGACAAACTATTCACCCCCGCTTAACTTTTCATTATATAAAACACTTATTGACTTTGCAAAACCCGAATCTCGAATTGATAAAACTGCTCGGTAATCTTTACCAACAAATTTACCTAACTGTTCCTTTGTTCCAAACTCAATGAATGGTATATTTCTGTGTACACACATATTTTTAAACTGCTTTTTTGTATTACCAGAACTATCTTTGGCAATAACTACAAGCATGCTTTTTCCCGTTTTGATATCACGTGCACTGCCATCTTCGCCAGAAACCACTTTCCCTGCTTTTTGAGCCAAACCAATCATTGCGTATAACTTATGATCCATTATTTTCACTCAGTTCTATTTCTAATTGCTGGTAAATCTCATGATCAATTGCTTGTGAAAAAGCTCTTTCAAATTTTTTACCTTTACGAGCTTTTTGAAAACATTCTATGTTGTTACAAATATAAGCTCCTCGCCCAGGCTTTTTTCCTCTAAAATCAATAGATATTTCTCCATCTTGATTTTTTACTACTCGTATAAGTTCTTTTTTCGGTTTCATCTCCTGACAGCCTAAACACATTCGAAGAGGTATCTTTCTTTTCTTTTGCAAAATATCACCTCCGAGAACTACTACCCAATTTTTAAAAATTTGTAAATATCTTTAAATCTTTAATGAAATATATCTGATTTTAATTATTCATTGCTTTGAGATTCACTCTTTATATCAATTTTCCACCCTGTTAATTTCGCTGCTAATCTGGCATTTTGTCCTTCTTTTCCAATAGCTAACGACAGCTGATAATCAGGAACAATAACTTTGGCAGACTTTTCTGATTCATTTATTTCTACCTGCAGCACTTTGGCAGGACTTAAACTTGCGGAAATATATTCTGAAGGATCAGAGCTCCATTTTACTATATCTATTTTTTCACCTCGCAGCTCATCAACAATCACTTGAACTCTATTACCTTTTTGTCCCACGCAAGCACCTACCGGATCAACATTAGGATCAATAGAATGAACGGCAATTTTAGTTCTCGATCCGGGTTCCCTGGATATACTTTTTATCTCAACAATGCCATCATAAATTTCGGGAACTTCCTTTTCAAAAAGTCTTTTAATCAGTCCTGGGTGAGTTCGAGAAATTAACACTTGTGGCCCTTTAGTGGTTTTCTTAACTTCTATAACATAAACTTTAATTCTGTCATTGAAATTATATGTCTCACCAGGAACTACAATCCCAGTTACAATATCATTTTGTTTGCTAAAAAATTCATCATAAATTATTCCTCTTTCAGCTTCCCTTATACGTTGTACTACAACTTGTTTTGCTGTCTGCGCTGCAATTCTACCAAATTTTTTAGGGGTTACCTCTATTTCAACAACATCACCAATATCATATTTTTCACTGATATTGCGGGCGTCCCCAAGGCTTATTTCAGTTAAATCATTTTCAGGTACTTCAACCACCCTTTTGTTAGCATACACTCTAACTTCTCCTGTAATCCTATCTATATTTACTGAAACATTTTGAGATGAACCAAAATTTCTTTTATATGCAGAAATAAGTGCAGCCTCAATAGCATCAATTAGTACTTCCTTACTTATGTTCTTTTCTTTTTCTATCTGTTCTAATGCCCCAATAAATTCAGCATTCATTTTTTTCCCTCCCCTATTAAGTTTTATACAAACTTTAAAATAACACTAGTAAACAATTCAACTAAGTCTGTAAAACATTTGATGATAAAATTTCCTAATGATAAATTTATAAAACAATGAAAATCACCTTAAAAGGTAATTATACATTTTCCGTCAAACTACTAATATTTATCCTATTATATAATCCTTTATCAAATGATTAATAAAATTTTACTACATATCTAAATCATCTGCTAGTATCACTTGAGCAGCCTTTTCTTTAGCGATTTCTACTATATTCCCTTCTTCAAGTTTAATGGTGATGATTCCATCATGATACGATTCCAATACCCCTCTTAACAATTTCGTACCGTTCATAGCCTCATATAATTTTATTTCAATTTTATGATCTAAAAACTTGAGAAAATCTTTGTCTTTTTTTAGAGGTCTATTTATTCCCGGTGAAGACACCTCTAAAAAATAACTCTGTTCAATAGGGTCCACCTCATCTAATTTATCACTAATTTCTTTGCTTACCGCTTCACAATCATCTATTGTTATTCCCTCATCTTTATCAATAAAAATTCTTAAAAACCAATTTGCACCTTCCTTTTTAAATTCTACATCTACTATTTCACAATTATTTTTTTCAGCAATAGGTTGTGCTAATTCTTCCACAATATCTACAATTTTTGATTTGGCCATTTTTCTCCGCCTTTCTGTACTAAATAATTAAGAACAACTTATAAAAATTTTTAATATTTTTCCGAATTTTAAATATTTTATTTTATTATTATTCTCTACATCCATGTAATTTATTTCTTATCCAAATAGTGTATCGTTCACATCATGCTTTATATTTTTTATTATCATTACAAATAATGCGAAAGAGTGGGATACTCACCCACTCTTCCGAGATTAAAAAGTATTTGTTTACACCAGTACTTATTATACCACTCTTTCACAAAATTAGCAATAAAAATTAATCATCTATCTTTGTGCTTCTGTGACTATATCTCTTTGTTATCGATTATTTAGACTCAAACTATTAAAATAAGCTAAGTTGGCTGCTTTCAGGCAAATCTTTTAAACATCCTTGTTGTTGTAATGTCTCAATTACGGTTTTACTAATTTTAGCCCGTATTCGCAAATCATCCAGTGAAAGAAATTCTCCGTCCTGTCTTGCCTGAACTATACTTTTTGCTGCATTAATACCAACACCTTGAAGAGCATTTAATGGTGGAAGAATTCCTTCTTTTGTATTGATAAACTTTACCGCATCCGATTTATATAGATCAATTGGGAGAAATTTTATTCCACGACTGTACATTTCATTACATACTTCTAATATTGTTAATACGTTTTTCTCTTTTGTACTTATCTCATTACCTTTGGCTTCCAATTCTTTAATTTTACTTTTTACTTTTTCCACACCGTTTGTCATAAGTTGTGCATCAAAATCGTCAGCTCTAACAGTAAAATAAGTTGTATAGAAGGCTTCAGGATAATGTACTTTAAAATAAGCTATTCTAAAAGCCATTGTAACATATGCAACCGCATGGGCTTTTGGAAACATGTATTTGATTTTTTTACAAGATTCTATATACCACTCCGGCACATTGTTTGCTCGCATAGCAGCTTCATCTTCTTCCTTTAAGCCCTTTCCTTTTCTAACACTTTCCATAATCTTAAATGCATGTTTGGGTGGAAGTCCTTTATGCATAAGGTAAATCATGATATCGTCACGGGTACATATTACCTCAGAAAGAGTAGCCGTACCTGCTCTAACTAAGTCCTGAGCATTATTCAACCATACATCAGTACCGTGAGAAAGTCCACTAATACGTACTAATTCAGCAAAAGTTTTGGGGCGAGTATCAATTAACATCTGTCTAACAAACTTTGTTCCAAATTCAGGAATAGCAAATGTACCAACCTCACTATTGATATCTTCCGGCTGAATGCCCAACGCTTCTGTACTGGTAAATATGCTCATGGTTTTCGGGTCATCGATAGGAATCTTTTGTGCATTCACTCCAGTTAAGTCTTCCAACATTTTGATTACAGTAGGGTCGTCATGACCTAATATATCCAATTTTAACAACCTTCCACTTATAGAATGATAGTCAAAATGCGTAGTTATAATGTTCGAGTTTATATCATCTGCAGGACGTTGAACTGGGCAAAATTCATATATTTCATTTTTTCTTGGTACAATCATAACCCCCCCCGGATGTTGCCCGGTGGTTCTTTTTACACCTGTACATCCTTTTACAAGACGGTTAATCTCTGCATTATGAACCACTTTTCCTCTTTCATCGAGATATTTTTTTACAAATCCGTAGGCTGTTTTTTCTGCTATGGTACCTATCGTTCCTGCCCTAAAAACATGTCCTTTACCAAATAATTCTTCAGTATATTTATGTGCAATCGGTTGATAATCCCCGGAAAAATTAAGATCGATATCCGGCTCTTTATCTCCGTCAAAACCCAAAAAAGTTTCAAAAGGTATATCATGTCCATCTTTAGTAAATTTATTACCACATTTAGGGCAATCTTTATCCGGCATATCTGCCCCTGCACCTACAGAGCCGTCAGTAATAAATTCAGAGTATTTACAATGCGGACAAACATAATGAGCGGGTAGCGCATTTACTTCAGTTATACCTGTCAAAAATGCTACAAAAGAAGAACCAACGGAGCCTCTAGAACCTACTAAATATCCGTCACTAAGGGATTTCCATACTAATTTTTGAGCGATGATATACATTACTGAAAAACCATTTTTTATAATTGAGTTTAACTCTTTGTCCATTCGTTCCTGTACAATTTTAGGTAAAGGGTTCCCATATATCTCCACAGCTTTATTGATAGAGAGTGTTTTAATCTCCTCTTCAGCTCCTTCAATTTCAGGTGGAAAAGTTTCATCCGGAATAGGGAGTATATGGTCAATTTGCTGCGCAATTTTATTTGTATTTTCCACTACTACTTCCCATGCTTTTTCAGGACCTAAATAATTAAATTCTTCTAGCATTTCATCAGTAGTTCTAAAATATAAAGGAGGTTGATTATCCGCATCACTAAAACCCTGCCCTGCCATTAAAATTCTTCTGAAAACTTCATCATGCGGGTCTAAAAAGTGAACATCACAAGTAGCTACAACTGGTTTATTATATTTTTCTCCATACTTTATGATTTCTCTATTGATCTGCTTAAGTTGTTCAACACTTTGAACAGTTCCATTTTCAATTAAAAACTGATTGTTAGCTAATGGCTGAATTTCTAAATAATCGTAAAACTTTACTATTTTTGAAACTTCATCAAAGGGTTTTCCCTCCAGGATTGCTCTATAGAGTTCCCCCGCTTCGCATCCAGATCCGATTATAAGGCCTTCTTTATATTGCATATATAAACTTTTAGGCACCCTAGGCTTCTTATAAAAATAGTTTAAATGGGATTCGGAAACAATCTTATATAAATTCTTTAAACCAACATAATCTTTTACAAGTATTACAGCATGATAAGAATCCATTTTTTTAACGTCTTTTTGATTCGAAAGAGCATTATTTATCTCTTTTAACTTATAAATATTTTTTTCTTTTAATAATTCTATACACTTTAAAAAGATTTCTCCTGTTGCTTTTGCATCATCAAGCGCCCTATGGTGATTTTCTAGTTTAACATTAAGATGCTTTGCAATCATATTTAATCTATGTCTTTTAAGCTCAGGAAACAATGCCCTAGATAACTCCAGTGTATCAATAAAACAATAATCGAAAGAAATGTTCAGCCTTCTTGCGTTTACCTTAATAAATCCCACGTCAAATTGAGCATTATGTGCAACTAGAACACAATCTTTGCTGAATTCTAAAAAACTTACCAATGCTTCATTAATGATAGGTGCGTCCTTAACCATATCATCCGTAATACCTGTTAGCTCTGTAATTTTAGGTGATATAGACATTTCAGGATTTACAAAGGTTTGAAATCTGTCTACAATGCTACCGTTACTTATTTTTACAGCGCCAATTTCGGTAACTTTATCCTTCTGTGCATTTAACCCCGTGGTTTCAATATCAAAAACCACAAAATCCCCATCAAGCGATTCATCAACAGGGGTATTGTATACTATAGGGATACTGTCGTTAACCAGATAGCATTCAATACCGTATATAATCTTTATATTATTTTTTTTTCCAGCCTCATAAGCTTCAGGATATGCTTGTACCACTCCATGGTCAGTAATTGCTACCGCTGGATGGCCCCAGCATGCTGCCCTCGCGACTAAATCCTTAATAGAAGATACGCCGTCCATAGCACTCATTTGTGTATGAAGATGAAGCTCTACTCTTTTTTGTTCTGCATGGTCCATTTTTTCTTGTTTTTGAATTTGTGTGATATCATATGCAAAAATGATTAATTCCCTTGCATATTTATCGTATCGCACTTCACCTCTTACTTTTACGCTGACACCACTTTTAATTCTTCCTCCGATTTCATTAAACTTTTCTTTATCACTAAAAAATTTTACTGTAATAGAACTTGAATAATCGGTAATATCAAAAGAAACAATATATCTCTCACCTTTAATTTCTCTAATATCAACAGCAAAAATATCGCCTTCAATAATCACTCTTCCTGCATCCTGATCGATTAAAGCTATATTAGTACTTTCGTCATTTATTGTTTTTCCTAAAATAATTGATGAACATAGATTAGTCTGAACTTTAGTGGAAGCATTTTTTGTTTCCTTATCTTCATTTTTAACTTGTACCAGAACTTCAGAAACTGCTTGAGCTTCATTTTTTTCTTTGAAAGTTAAATATTCTTTTTTTTCCTTAGACATGATATATACATCTGTAAATTCAATATTTATTTTGTCACCAAATTCATCTTTTACTAGTGATGCAATTAACTGATCACATTTGTTGCTTTTTAAAAATTCACTTCCACCAAATTTTAATTTTATAAGAAGTGTATTGTCTTTATGCTCACATGTACTCTCAGCTAAAAGCGTTCGACAAATAGCAAACTCTTTTTGAAGATAGTACTTTATGTTCTCATAATAGTTTTCTAAGTACGAATCATTATTTTGTATATCACGATATTTTATATGTATACGTACATCATTAAGTTTATAGGTAGTTTTAATGGTATAAATAATATGATCCATATCCCATTTATTGATTATTTGGCTTGATCCGATAGTAATATCTATCTTTCTTGTTTTCCTATAAACTTGTATCCCCAGAATTTTCGAATGACTAAGCAGATTTTTCATTTTTGCATCTATCTTAATATAAGGAAATAGTTTTATTAGACTGTAATTATTAACCATTTGTTGAGACATATATGACGACTCCTTGTTAATGTTACAATATCATATAAATTAAAGAAATCTTTATAGACAATGGACAAAAAGAAAAAATTTAGATTAAGATTTAGATTAAGCATATTCATTCTATCTAAATCTTAATCACTTGCAATTGTTCATTATTTACAATATTAAAATAGTCATTGATTTTCAACGCTGACGTGCTAAGTTTATTCCTTTTATAATTTCCCAATACATTTTTATTCGAGCTTTTACGCCTTTTTTCCAACCGAATTTCTCTTCTTTCATTACATGAGACATGCGTTCTAGTATAACTTTTTTGTAAATGATATTATTTTTCCGTACATAATTAGTGAGTGCAATTTCAACGCCAAACTTTGTTAATTCCATATTACATATATTATTTAATATATCTTTTTTAATAGCTCTCTGTCCTGATAAAAAAGGAGAAACTTTTTGAGCCAAATCTGTACTAAAACGTCCATCACCAAATATACCGATAGACATTGCCGCTTCTCCATTGACTACGGGAAGTAATAAATTTCTCACATGTCTTTCAGTTAGTCCTATTAAATCAGCATCTAAAAATAATACTATATCAGCATTACAATTATCAAGACCTACTTTCATCGCCCCACCTTTACCTATATTTTTACTAAGTTCTATGACTTTAGCACCGGACTTCTCGGCAACCTGTACCGTATTATCTGTCGAACCATCGCTTACAACAATAATTTCTTCTATTTCTTTTACACGAGTAAGTACATCTACTACATTTCCAACTGTTGGAGCTTCATTATATGCAGGTATAATTGCACTGATACGCATTTATTAATCCTTCCTTTATATTAAGTTTATCGTCTATGGTTAACGTTTCACAGTGTATATAGCTTTTAATCTTCAATGCTGACACTATACTATTATATTTGTTCAATTTCCTTAATTAATGCCTCCACTAGTTGATTTTCCGGCACTTTTTTAACAATTTCTCCTTTTTTAAATAGTAATCCGACTCCATTTCCTCCAGCAATGCCAATATCTGCTTCCCTAGCTTCACCAGGTCCATTTACTGCACAGCCCATTACTGCAACTTTTATATTTTTTTTACTATTTTGTAATTGCTGCTCAATCTTATTGGCAATGTTAATTAAATCTATCTGGCAACGCCCACAGGTAGGACAAGAGATAATCTCAATACCCTCTTTTTTCAAACCTAAAGATTTTAATATTTGTGTTGCAACTTTTACTTCCTCTACCGGATGTCCAGTAAGAGATACTCTAATTGTATCCCCGATTCCATCCATTAGCAGTGACCCAATTCCAATTGCAGATTTGATTGTTCCTGTCCATATTGTACCTGCCTCTGTCACTCCTAAGTGTAATGGATAATTTACCTTCTGAGATATCAAACGATAAGCTGTAATCATCATTGGTACACTAGATGCTTTTAAAGATATAACAATATCTGTAAAATCATGTTCTTCAAGTAGCGCAATATGACGTAATGCACTATCTACCATTGCCTCTGGCGTAGGTGAGCCGTATTTTTCCAATAATTCTTTCTCTATAGAACCAGAATTAACCCCTATTCGTATAGGTATTCCCCTGTCCTTGGCTTCTTTTGTCACTTCTTTTATTCGGTCTTTTCCCCCAATGTTTCCAGGATTAATTCGTATTTTCTCTATGCCTCTATTCATACACTCTAGCGCTAACCGATAATCGAAATGTATATCTGCAACTAGCGGAATTTTTGTCATTTTCTTTATTTCCGATATTGCCCGAGCTGCTTCTATATCCGGAACCGCCAATCGAACAATATCACATCCTGCTTGTTCTAATTCTAGAATTTGTTTTACAGTAGCCTCTATATTTCTTGTATCGGTATTGGTCATGGATTGTACTGAGATTGGCGCATCTCCACCTATTATCTTATTCCCAACTTTAACAGCAATTGTTTTTTTCTTTTCTATTAAGTTCTTATCCATTAGCGGCTAACTCCTTTTTTAACTGCCCCATATTCTTGTAATATCATTAAAAGTAACAAATATCAGTAACAGCATTAACATTGCAAATCCTATTAGATGAACCAATCCTTCTTTTTCAGGGTTAATAGGCTTCCGCCTTATTCCTTCAATAATCAAAAATATAATTCTGCTTCCATCTAGAGCTGGAATTGGCAGAAGATTAAAAATTCCAAGGTTTATACTTATTAAAGCTGCTATAAACAACAAACTTCCTATTCCCGCTTGAGCTGCGCCACCTATCTCCTTTACTATTCCCACCGGGCCTGACATTTGATTCAATCCAAGCTTCCCTGTAAACAAATCTCCTAATGAATTTACAATAGCTTTTGTCAAAAAAGCTGTTTCATAATAAGCATTAATCAGTACATTAAAAAAAGTTTTCTTTTCACTTTTGGCAGTATAACCAATCATATATCGCCGATATTCTTCATTTAATCGTGGTGTAAGCTTAAAGTCAAGGATTTTTCCATTGCGTAAAACCTTTACATTTATCGGTTTACCTTCATTTTTAGCTAAGAAGTATTGAACATCTTTTTGAATATGCACTTTATAGTTATTCAATTGTATAATCCTATCTCCCGGCAATAACCCTGCCTGTTGTGCAGGCATTCCATTCACCAGTTCCCCTACAACCGGTTGCGGTATAGACGGTACCATAGAAATCATAATGATAAACAGTAAAAAGCCTAAAATAAAATTCATAACTGCTCCTGCAGCAACCACTGCAATTCTTGCCCACAAAGGCCGGTTGCTAAAAGCTCTTTCATCACTTGAGCTATGGTCTTCACCTTCCATCTTAATATATCCGCCAATCGGTAGTGCTCTCAAAGAATATAGGGTTTCGCCTTTTCTGAATTGAAGCAGTTGAGGTCCCATACCAACGGAGAATTCATCCACCTTTATATCTACAAGCTTTGCAACGGTGAAATGGCCCATTTCATGGAATAAAATTAGTATACCAAAAACAACAATAGCTGATATTAAGGTAGTCAAAAATGATCACCAGCCCTTTCTTGCTATAAGCTTCCTTCCAGCATTCTTCATCTCAATTTATATTTTACTATCTTTATTATTTGCAAATTCTTAATTCTTCATAAATCATTTCTCTTGCCCAACTATCATAACTCAAAATATCTTTTAGCGTAGGATTTATAATGTTATCATGTTTTTCCATCACTTGCTCTATAAGTTCAGGAATTTCAGTAAAGCCAATTTTTCTTTCCAGAAATAATTGTACTGCTACTTCATTTGCTGCATTTAATATAACTGGCATTGTACCATCAGCTTTTGCTGCCCGGTACGCAAGCACTAAACATTTAAAAGTTTCAAAATCCGGTTGACTAAAGGTCAACTTGTTGTTTTGAATAAAGTCAAGGCTTGTAGTATTCGAATAATACCGTTCAGGGTATGTAATTGCATACTGAATAGGCATTTTCATGTCGGGCACGCCTAATTGTGCGATAATTGAATGGTCTATATATTCTACCATGGAATGAACGATACTTTGGGGATGTATTAATACTTGTATGCTATCAATATCTACATCAAACAACCATTTAGCTTCAATTACCTCCAATCCCTTATTCATTAATGTTGCAGAATCAATACTGATCTTATTTCCCATATTCCATTTTGGATGTTTTAGTGCCTGCTCAGGGGTTACGTCTTTTAATTCCTCCAGCTTTTTACCTAAAAACGGTCCTCCTGAAGCAGTGACCAAAAGTCGCTTAATAAATTTTTTCTCTGCATTTTGTTGTAAACATTGAAAAATAGCTGAATGTTCGCTATCTACAGGTATGATAGAAACTTTACGGTTGCAGGCCTCTCTCATAACCATCTTTCCAGCTGTTACAAGGGTTTCCTTGTTTGCTAACGCAATATGCTTTCCTGATTTTATTGCTTCTAACGTAGGGATAAGACCCACTATCCCTACCACCGATGTTATTACCATTTCAACCTGTGGTATCGTCGTAACATCTACAAGTCCATCTAGCCCTGCTACAATATGTGTATTTGTATCTTTTACTCTTTTTTTTAATTCCTTTGCACTATTCGGGTCCATCACTGCAGCTATGACAGGGTGATATTTTCTTATTTGTTCTTCTAATAAATGAATGTTAGTATTTGTAGATAATCCCCAGACCTTAACACCCTTTAAATTATCTATAACTTCTAATGTTTGAGTTCCGATAGAACCCGTTGACCCTAATATAGATATATTTTTCATATTATGTGTAATTCTCCTTTATTCCTCTTTACATTATTTATTATAAAAATACTTATTAATCTGTTGTGCTAATTAAAATATTACATTAAAACACGCTGTAAAATAGTACACCAAAGGTGCTACAAAAATAATGCTATCAAATCTATCCAATACCCCACCATGGCCAGGCATTATTTTACCAAAATCTTTAATATGGTATTGCCGCTTAATAATAGAAGCAGATAAATCTCCTATTTGGGCAATAAAGGAGCAAAGCAAACCTAAAATAAATAAATTTGCATAATTAATATTATAATTTCCCCAAATATGAAGTAGGTATCCATATAGCAAAAAAGATAAACCACAACCCATAATGCCGCCAATAGCACCTTCTATCGTCTTTTTAGGGCTTACTTCGGGCCATAACTTTCTTTTGCCCACGAAAGTACCTACAAAAAAAGCAAAAGTGTCAGTAGTCCATGCACCTAAAAAAATTAACCAGACTAAAACATTTCCATTGTTCAAACCCCTGGTAAAAATAATGTGTGAAAGAAAATAAGGAATATATATTAAAGCAAAAAAATTAATTGCAATCCGACTAAACCGTATTGTGCTATGAAATATTAAATAAAACAAGAACAATAGTAGTATATATCCATATATTAAAATCATTATCAATTCTTGACGTATGAAATTACTAAATGAAATAACTATAGCCCCTAACCAACTTATACCCATTAATGGTAGATTTTTTTCGCATTTTACTGCAGAAAATAATTCATATAATGCAATCATAGAAATTGCAGCAACACCTATGTTAATAACAATTTTATCTGAGATTACTATACATATTAATAATATTACGCCAACTACTGCACTTATTATCCTTTTAGCAAGCACTTATATTCCCCCAAATCTTCTATTCCTTTGCTGGTAATCGCTTATAGCTTTTAAAAGATCATCAGATGTAAAATTAGGCCAATAAATATTCGAAAACCAGAATTCAGAATATGCAGATTGCCATAATAAAAAGTTACTTAATCTCAATTCACCACTAGGTCTTATAATAAGATCTGGGTCTTTTATTCCCTTTGTGTACATATAATTTGAAATCAATTGTTCATTGATATCGTTACGAGTAATGTTTTTATTTTGAATATCTGTTACAATTCGTTTTACTGCATTAACGATTTCATCTCTTCCACCATAGTTTATAGCAATATTTAAAAGCAATCCTGAATTATTTTGTGTTAACTTTTCTGTTTTAATAATTTGTTCCTTAATCTCTCGTGAAAGTAAACTAATATCTCCAATAACTTTTATTACTATATTTTGTCCCATTAGCTGTTTTTCTGCATTCATAAGATACTCTAACAACAATTCCATTAAGGCATCTATTTCTTGCTGCGGTCTTCTCCAATTTTCAGTGGAAAAAGCATATACTGTTAATACTTTTATACCTATCTCATTACAAAATTCAGTTATTTTTCGCAGTGTCTGAGCACCTGCTTTATGTCCGGCAGACCGGGGTAACCCTCTTTGTTTAGCCCATCTTCCATTGCCGTCCATTATGATCGCAATATGCTCCGGTAATCTGGAATAATCTATTGTAATATTCTGACCTTTACTAGTAAATTTTTTTATAAGACTTTTTATATTAAAATCCAAAATATTACAGCCTCCTAATTGAAAGAAATACCCCTCTAGCGAGGGGTAATAGGCTTTTTTACAACCAATCATCATTAAAGTTCGCTTCTCCTATGCAGTTACTACACTTTAAGTTATACATAACAAATTAGTAGTTCAACCGTGCTCTCAGAAACTTTTCTAACCCGAATAATCCTAGCGTCTTGGCTTGAGGGTGAAATTTTTGTTTTATAAGGGGACTTTGTAAAAATTATTTTAATATCATTATACCCATTATTAGCTAATATATTTCTACCCTTTTCCATTTTATATCCTAATACATCTGGAAGCATTTTATACCTCCATAATCTCCTTTTCTTTTCGAGTTATTAATTCATCTATTTCTTTAATATAGTTATCAGTTAATTCTTGAATATCCTTTTCTATATCCTTCAAGTCATCTTCAGTAATTTCAGAGTTTTTCTTCTGTACTTTATAATGGTCTAATGCGTCACGTCTTACACCTCTAATGGCAACTTTAGCGTCTTCTCCTTTTTTGTGTACACTTTTAACCAGCTCTTTTCTGCGTTCTTCTGTAAGAGGTGGGAAAATCAATCTTATCACTTTCCCATCATTGTTAGGTGTAATGCCGATATCAGATTTTAATAAAGCTTTTTCTACTTCTTTCATGATGCTTGCGTCCCAAGGTTGTATTACTAACATCCTTGCTTCAGGAACAGAAATATTACCAATTTGATTAATTGGTGTTGAAACACCATAGTAATCAACATGAACTTTTTCTAAAATTGCAGGATTTGCTCTACCCGCTCTAATACCTGCAAGATCTTCTGCTAAAACACTAATCGTTTTTTTCATTTTTCTTTCCACTTCTTTGTAATCATTTTTCATCATTTTTCCTCCTCCTTTACTAGTGTACCAATATGTTCACCCATAAGAACTTTCTTAATGTTCCCTGGTTGGGCTAGACCAAATACCATAATAGGAATATTATTATCCATACACAAGGAAGTTGCAGTAGAATCCATGACACCTAACCCTTTATTAAGTATATCAATATATGTAAGCCTATCAAACTTAACTGCCTCAGGATTTTGTATAGGGTCAGAATCATATACTCCATCTACTTTTTTGGCAAGTAAAATCATTTCTGCATCTATCTCAGCAGCTCTAAGTGCTGCAGTAGTATCGGTAGAGAAATACGGATTACCTGTACCACAAGCAAAAATGACAATTCTGCCTTTTTCAAGATGCCTAACAGCTTTTCTTCTAATATATGGTTCTGCAATCTGCCTCATTTCAATTGCTGTCTGAACCCGAGTAGGGATTTCTCGTGATTCTAAAGCATCTTGTAATGCTAAAGCATTAATAACAGTTGCTAGCATACCCATATGGTCTGCCGTGGTCCTATCCATACCTTTCCCGCTTCTGCCTCTCCAAAAATTTCCTCCCCCAACAACAATCGCTATCTGCACGCCTAAATCTACACATTCCTTTATTTCATCAGATATTATATTAATAGTATCAACATCTATACCAAAGCGACTTTGTCCAGCTAAGGCTTCGCCACTTATTTTTAAAATTACCCTTTTATACTTTGGACTCATCAATATTGCCTCCATCTAATAATATGTTCTACATAAACTTAGAAAATCCTGCTAATATTCCTAAAAAAGGAACACAATATTGTGTTCCTTTTTTAAGGTCTTGCGGTAAATGTTTATTTTATCATATTTGCAACTTCATTTGCAAAATCATCGTTACGCTTCTCCAGACCTTCACCTTTTTCAAAACGTGCAAATCTACGAATATTTAAATTTTCACCAATTTTTGCAATCTTTTCAGTCAATAAATCCTGAATAGTTATATCAGGGTCTTTAATAAACGGCTGTTCAAGAAGACAAACTTCTTTATAGAATTTTTCAATTCTTCCTTCAACCATTTTCTCTACAATCTTTTCAGGCTTACCTTCATTAAGTGCTTGTGCTCTTAAAATTTCTTTTTCTTTTTTTATAACTTCTTCAGGTACTTCTTCTCTTCGTACATATTGAGGATTGGCAGCAGCAATCTGCATCGCTACATCTTTAACAAAATTTTTAAATTCCTCATTTTTAGCAACAAAATCCGTTTCGGAATTCACTTCAACTAATACACCTATTCTTCCATCACCATGTATGTAAGCGTCTACTAAACCTTCAGCAGCAATTCTTCCTGCTTTTTTTGCAGCAGCAGCTAACCCTTTTTCTCTTAAAAGCTCTATTGCTTTTTCCATATCACCATTCGCTTCTGCAAGTGCCTTCTTACAGTCCATCATACCTGCACCGGTTCTTTCTCTTAATTCTTTTACACTCTGAGCAGTTACCATGTTCATGCCTCCTATTGTTCTCTTATCATAGTGTTTTAATATTTAAAATTTTTATGCAAACGATTTGACTATGTAAAAAGACCCAGTCTTCAGCCTTCACGATTCAGACTGAAGACTGGGTCTTTTTTTAACTTCTCATCTGAAATAAGATGGAAATTACTCTTCTGCCACAATCTGTTCTCCCTGTCTTCCTTCAAGAACAGCATCTGCAATTTTTGAAGCTATCAACTTTACAGCTCTAATAGCATCATCATTGCCCGGAATAACATAATCAACTTCTTCAGGGTCACAATTAGTATCAACAATTGCAACAACTGGAATACCTAACTTCCTAGCTTCTGCAATAGCAATTTTTTCTTTTCTTGGATCAACCACAAAAAGCGCACCGGGAAGTTTTTTCATATCTTTGATGCCACCAAGATATTTTTCCAGTTTTTCTCGTTCAGCTCTAAGCTTGATAACTTCTTTCTTAGGCAATACTTCAAATGTTCCATCTTCTTCCATTGTTTTGAGCTGATTTAATCTATCAATACGTTTTCTGATGGTTTTAAAATTAGTAAGCATGCCACCTAACCATCTAGCATTGACATAATACATATTTGCTCTTTCTGCTTCTTCTTTAATGGAATCTTGTGCTTGTTTTTTAGTTCCCACAAAAAGAATTTCTTCGTTATTCATGGCTAATTCTCTTATAAAATAATAAGCTTCTTCAATCTTCTTTACTGTTTTTTGAAGGTCTATAATATATATACCATTTCTTTCAGTAAAGATATACTCAGCCATTTTAGGGTTCCATCTTCGCGTCTGATGACCGAAATGTACACCTGCTTCTAAAAGTTGTTTCATTGAAATAACTGACATAACGCACCTCCTGGTTTTTTATACCTCCACTCTAATCAACTTTTCAAAAGACCAATAGGTATGGCACCCTTTTGAAAATCCTAGAGCGTGTGTATTTTTTCCTATAGTAGTTTACCACAGTTGCATTTAATACGCAACTATATTTTAATAATTTTTCTAATAAAATAATGTCAAAATCTTTGATTTTATTCTTCATAATTTTTAATAATTTACATGCCTATAGAATATATGACAAGCATCAAACATATAAAATATTTAACCAAAACGGTTATTTAACTTGGGTCATGTTCATCCCAAACTAATCTTGTTACTTTAGTAACGTTATCCCGTTTTTTATCTTCTTCAGTAGCACTTTCTCCTCTTGGGTCTGCTTCCATTCCCGGTGCCACTGTCGGTTCTTTTTTCTTTTTTTTAAACGGTTTATCCAGTGTTCTCATCCCCTTTGTTAAATATTGCTTAAATATTAGTATGCGTATATTTACTAATAAATATTTCTTCCATTTTTTGTTTCAAGCAGTAATTGTACTTCTCCCTGCCCTAAATTTAATTTACGTGAAATCTCCCTAATGTCTGTACCACTCTGAGCCATTTCCAAAGCTTCAATATATTTCGGATGAAGTGTATATTGCTTAGAAGCATTTTCTGCATGGCTAGCCAAACAATCGTTTTCTACTTTGCTATTATTTTCACCGGGTAGGGGCAAATTTTTTAATTGTTCATAGGTTTGTGTGAACTCTGCTAATAAGTCTTTATGCTGCATTAATTTTTTATTTAAATTATTATCAAGCTCAGCACCACTTTCAATTTTTACATCTAAATTAGCTAAAGTTTGTATAAGCTTTTCATTGGATTCTTCAATGCGAAAAGCAACATAATCGGAAAGTTGATTTAATTCGTTTACCATTTGGTCGGCATTGTCCAACAATTTTTCTAACTGTTCTATTTTGGAATCCAATAACGTTGCGTTTTTCTGAATTGTCTTTCGATATCCGTATATAAAAAATAAGAAACAACAAATATTGACCATTATTAATATGACTATCCAAGAGAAATACTGCACCTTATTCTCTCCTCACAGTATAAATTTATATGTGAATATCAATTATATTACCTTTTGAAGGCTTTGATACATTTTGTTTTTTATCTTTATCATTTTCTTGTTCTTCTTTACGCTCTTTCCTGTTTTCTTTTTGACTGGAATGTTTTTTACTTTCTTCTTTGTTTTTATCTCTTATCTTTCCCTCATAAGATTTGTCAGTAGCATTAACTCTTTTCATTGCATGATTTGCCTGCTCTTGCACAAAAGATGAAACATGCTGTTGATTTGTATAATACTTCTGGTTGTCTTCATTTTGAATTTTAGATATCTCAGATGTCTTTGGTACAGCAATCTGAAAATCTATAGGTTTAATGGACAATATTGTCACTCCCTTAACAATCAATCTCTTTTATAATTATGAAACTTTCAGATACTCATCTGAAAATCTATTGATACTGTCCTATTTTTATATCAGCTCCATCACGATATAATGTAACATACTTTATATTTTCTTTTACGTACATCATACATGAGCCTATAGATATCTTTGTTCCCGGATATATTAAATTTTGTACTTTGATCTTGCCATTACTTTCTTCTTCTAATCTTTTACTTATATCACTAAATTCATTGCGTAATGTAATAAGCTTATTTTTAAGATAAAGTTTTGTTTTTAACGATTTATCAAGGAATATTCTCTTTGAATCATCTAACCTATGAAGAGCCTCCAATTTTTGCAAAAGCTCAATCGCTTGATCGATCTTTTTAATTTCTTCTTCTGTAACTGTAATTTCTTTTTTTAATACTTTATAACGATCTCGTATCGTTGGATCTACCCCTACTTCTAATTCAGTAGTTGTTGCCATTGGAGAACCAATCACTTTAGCATTTATTTCTTTACCTACCTTTGCAAGACCGCCAACAATAAGCCCTTTCTTGCCTCCTAATACCAGAACACCACCACATTCAATCATACTATGCATAATCGCTTCACATTTAATATCTCCTTTTGCTGTCAAACGGCTATGTTCTATGTATTTCGCAATAATATTTCCGTCAGATATTAACACACCCTTATTTAAACCCTGCATTCCTCGTCTTAAAACAATATCTCCGGCAGCTTTAATTGTAGCACCTTCTACCACCCCTTGAACTTCAACTGTACCGCCAGACTCAATTGTAAAACCTGTCAAAACATTTCCTTTAACAACAACATTACCGACAAAATTTATGTTGCCTGTAGAATTATCTACATTTCCATTGACTTCATAAAGAGGAAGTACGTTTACTTTTTTATCTACTATCACTACTTGTCCATCTATTGACGCTAATAATTTCTGACCATCTTCAGAGATTTCCACATTTTTCCCTTTTGGAAATATTGCAGGTTTACCAGGTATAGCGGCTATTTCTTCCCCGAATACATTAGTTCCCGGCGTTCCTAAAGTAGGTGGTATTGCTGTAATGAGCACATCACCTGCATGAACATTCTCTATTAAATTTAGTTCATGAAAATCCACTCTGCCATCTTCTAAAATTTTAGGAGTTCTATTCTTAGAAAGTTGAAAATGGTATTTCATTTTTCCATTTTCTCCATGAATAGGTTCTACCCCTTGCGCTACAAGAATTTCTTCATTATAAATTGGAAATTTGCTTATACTTTCAATAGTATTGTAATCTATGCCAAAAACCACTTTTTCTTTTTCAAGAATATTTACAATTTCTTCATATGTGAGCATTTCTCCCCCTTCAGGAGGAATTATTTTAAGCATTGCCTTCATCTTGTTTGGTAAAATTTTTACCGTAGCAGTTGCATTAATTTTTACTTCTTCTTGTGGTTCAGCTATTCTATATTCTAAACCATCGTTTTTTGATATTGCTTCTAAAATTTTTTCTTTATCATAGTTTTTTAGCTGTTTCTTTTCAACTAAGTTTAATATATCAGAAACATTAAGTCTTTTTCCTGTCTTCGTAAAGGGTAGAATTGTAAGAAAAACCCCTTCTGCTCGATATTCTAATTTATATCCCTTTCTTGCAATTTCATCGTACTCTACAGCCATATTATTTCACCCATCTTCATATAATATTGACTTGTGTTTCTTTAATTTGCTTCTTAATCTTGTTACAGCTTTTGAATGTAGTTGAGAAACTCTAGATTCAGAAACTTGCATGATAGCACTTATTTCTTTAAGTGTTAATTCTTCAAAATAATATAACGTCACAACAGTCTTTTCTTTTTCAGAAAGTTTATCGATAGCGTCAGCTAAAAGATTTTTAATCTCATTAACTTCTGCATAATTAGTAGGGTTACCCAAATGGCTATCATGAAAAGCATCTACATGTGTTTCATAATTTTGTTCCAGAAATTCATCTAAAGAAATAAGATGGGAAAGATTCACTTCATTAACTACTTTATGAAAACTGTTAATGTCCATTCCTAATTTATCGGCAACTTCGCTATCAAGTGGTGAACGCCCTAATTTAGCTTCTAATTCTAAATAAGCCTTTTCAATTTCTTTGCTCTTCTGCCTGAGCGTCCTGGGTACCCAATCTAACTTACGCACACTATCAATAATTGATCCTCTTATCCTTAACGAAGCATATGTTTCAAACTTTACTCCCTTAGATATATCAAACTTTTCAATTGCATCGATTAATCCAAATACTCCATAACTCAATAGATCTTCATACTCCACATTATTACCAAAATATATACTCAACCGTCCAGCAACATATTTTATTAAAGGAGAATATTCTAATATTAACTTTTCCTTAATGGCATTATTTCTTGTTTCACTATATTGCTTCCATAAAGTAGCTTGTTTGGAGGTAATATTAGACATTATCACACTCTCCTATTGGGATCTAACATTAAAATATGATTCTATCGTCATTAAACATCTTTAATGGCATTCGCTATAATTTTTGCTTCCTTTTTACCTAATTCCTTTGCTTGGAAAGGTAGAAATTCTTCATCTTCTTTAGAATGATCCTGTTTTTGTTCTAAATTTCGCTTTTCCTGTCGTGCTTCCTCTTCTTTATTCATTTGTACCTCTTTCAATATACTTACAAATACTTTACGTATAATCATGCCAACAACATAAAATATCATAAGCGTAATAGAGATTCTCAAACACATACTAGAAAATTTTATATTCTGTTGTAAGCTTATGGTCAATACAATTAGAGCAGAAACAAGAGATATTATAGACGGAATATTTTGTATTAAGTTCATAGTCTACATCTCCTTTTCTACAATTTCCATCTGATTTATTTTTGTTTTCTTCATATCTCTAATATCTCAATTTTTAATAGATATTTATGTCTGTCAGATGGTTGTTAAAGTTGCTTGACTCCATAACCTATAGTTTTTACTAAGAGAATACCGGTTGATGTATCAAGCTCTATTGTCCTACCATAATTTCCCCCGGTATCTTCGGCAATGATAGGAATAGATAGGCTATTGAGTACTTCTCTACTAGCAACCGCATTTCGTTCACCAATCCTCATTATATCATTCGTTTTGGTAAACGAAAACATTTGCGCTCCTCCAGCCAGCTTGGCGACAATATTATTTTTTCTCGCTCCAGCATTTACCATGATATTTAATAATTCAACGATTGCTGTATCAGCAAACTTTGCTTTATTCAAATTATTTTTCACCTGTTTACTGCTGGGAAGCATTATATGAGCTAGACCGCCAATTTTAGATATTGAATCAAATAATGCAATTCCCACACATGACCCCAATCCTAAAGTAGTAAGAATTTCAGGACATTTTGCAATATTCAGATCAGCCATCCCCACTTTTACTAAATTATTCATTAACTTATTACTCCTAGTGCTTTTAGTAATATATCATAGGATTCCACATCCGGTATTAGAAAAAAATTACCTACTACTGCGTAATCATGTTCTAAAAAGGCTGTTTCAATAAACAAAACAGTATCTCCTACTTTGCCAAATTCAATTGCTGGAACACTTAATATTGCTCCTGCCATATCAACTGTTAAGTCCGGTATAGATGGAAATATATTTAACATGGTTAAGCTAGACAAAGAAGATAAATAAGAACCTGCTAATATATTGCCAATTTCTTTTAAAGCAGATATATCCATCTCACTAAACTCACAAATATCTTTTAATTCTTTACCCATAAGCATATTTACTAAGATACGTGCGTACTTTTGCTCTAACATGAACATAATATAACCGTTGATATCACCTGTTATATTAAGCAGTATTCCTACAACTAGATTATCTGCTCCACCCAATAAATCTGGTACCTTCTTAAATTCTAAAATCTGAACCTTGGGAACAGCCATATCTACTTTTTTATTCAAAAGCTTTGCCAACGCAGTAGCTGCATTGCCTGCTCCAATATTACCAATTTCTTTTAAAACATCTAATTGCAATTCATTTAATTTTTCAATGGATATTGTCAAAACTTACCACCCCATATTTTTTAAATAGGAAGCAGTTTTATAAACTTTAGTGATACATATAAAACTACACTTTAAAAATTGTAAGCAATATTCATAATATTGAACCAAAATTGTTTCATCTTATTCTATATCAAAACCCGGATAAGTCATTAGTATTATCAGTTAAAATACTATCCTTCACTTTTTGCATGATGCACTAATCTATCTATATTTAATAATGTAACAATTCTTTCGTTTACTTTCCCCACGCCATATATAAAATCCAACGATAGATCGTTACTGAAGTTGGAAACCTTCTCAATTTCTTGTTTAGATAATTGTATAACCTCAGCAACAGAGTCCACAATACCTCCAATTGTAGCTTCATCAACTTTAAAAATAATGATGCGTGTATCTTCTGTATTCTCAATTACAGGTAAATTAAACCTTTCCCTTAAACCTATTACAGGTATGATTTCACCCCTAAGATTAATTACACCTTTTACATAATTTGGTGCTTTCGGAACACGTGTAATAGTTGTTGGTGTTACTATCTCAATAACTCTTTGAATATCCAACGCATATTCTTCCGTATCTAATCGGAATACTACATATTGTTTTGAATCTGTAATATCTATTTTATTGCTTGTTTTTATTTCCATCAGTTTCCCTCCTTTTAGACCGCTAAGGAATTTACATCCAAGATTAATGCTACTTGTCCATCTCCAAGAATTGTTGCTCCTGCAATATTTTTAATACCTGAAAGGTGCTTTCCAAGAGATTTTATCACTATTTCTTGTTGACCGATAAGATTATCTACAACAAAACCTGAAAACTTGTCTCCCTTTCTTACTATTACAACAGTTAACTGTTTATTTTCACTTTCTTCAATTTTCGGAACATCCAAAACCTTATCAAGTCTAATAAGTGGTATTACACTGTTTCGAAGTAAAATAACTTCTTTTTTCTGCACTAGTTTTATATCTTCAGGCTTGATATTAATTATTTCTTTTATTGAACTCAACGGTATAGCATACTTTTCTTTACCTAATATCACCATAAGCGCTTGAATAATGGCTAAGGTCAAAGGAAGTCGAATAATAAACTTGCTACCTTTGCCTTGCTCTGTCTCAACTTCTACAACTCCGCCAAGAGCTTCAATTTTTGTTTTTACTACATCTAAACCAACACCTCGTCCTGAAACATCTGTTACTTTATCGGCAGTACTAAAACTTGGTTTGAATAGAAAATCAATAATTTCTTTCTGTGAAAGAGAATTTGCAATATCTTTATTCACAAGTCCTTTTTCTATAGCTTTCTGCTTCACTTTCTCAGTATCAATACCAGCCCCATCATCTTGGATTTCGATTACAACAGTATTTCCATCGTGATATGCCTTTAAATTTATTGTTCCACTTTCAGGTTTGTTCTTAGATAATCTTTTTTCCGGAGTTTCAATACCATGATCTGCAGAATTTCTTAATATATGAATTAATGGATCTCCTATTTCATCTATTACTGTTCGATCGACTTCAGTTTCTGAACCATACATATTTAGAGTGATTTTTTTACCTAATTCTTTTGCCAAATCACGTATCATTCTTGGAAATCTATTAAACACCATTTCTACAGGTACCATTCTTACTTTCATAACGGCATCATGTAAGTTAGTGGTAATTCTTTCTAAATATTCAACAGCCTCACCATAATCTTGATTACTATCCGTTACTTCGATATCTTCTAATCTTGTCTTAATAATAATAAGCTCACTCACAAGATTCATTAGATTATCTAATCTACCGATATCTACTCTTACAGTTTTTCCTGTTCTAGGTTTAGTTGTCTGATTCTCCGCTTTTGGAGTATCCTTTTCTTCTTCAGTTTGTAAATTTTCCTCTTTCTCAGGAAGTATTTTTTCTGGAATATTTTGTTGGGGCTGAGAAGATACTTCTTTCGATGTTAATGTATGTACAATAACTTCATCAACTTCAGAAATTGCTTTTAACTCTGCTATTAAGTTTTCTTTTTTTTCATTAGAAACTACAGCTACAGTAAATTGGGAACCAAACTTCTCATCTTCAATATCCTCAACTTTTGGTTCTGACTTTATAACATCTGTCTTTTGTTCCAGTGTCCTAAAAACTATAAAGGCTCTAGCAGCTTTTAAAACACATCCTTGGTTCAGTTTAACAGTAATCTTATAGGCATTCATACCTTTGTCAATCGCCTTATTAATTACATTTTGCGCATATTCATCAATAACAAAATGTTCATTGTCTACACCAGATACTTCAGTTTCTTCTCCTATGGGAGGAATATTAGAAACATCTAAAGTCTTGGACTCGAAAATGACATTTAATATTTTAATAATATCCTCATAGGTTTGTTCACCTTCATTTCCAGTATTTATAATATTATTCACATAATTTTCTAAAGCATCCAAGCACTGAAATAATACATCAACAATTTTAGAATTGAGTTTGATTACTCCATTTCGAATTTCTTGAAGAACATTTTCCATATCATGAGTAAGAGTTGACATTTTAGAAAATCCCATTGTTCCCGCCATACCCTTTAAAGTATGCGCAACTCTAAAAATTTCATTAAGAATTATCATATCTTCCGGATTCTTTTCTAATTCCAATAAGTTTTGATTTAAGTTCTGCAAATGCTCTTTTGATTCTTCAATAAAAAGCTCTAAATATTGGCCTATATCCATATTACTACACCCCCACTAATTTTATAATTTCATGGCTTATTGTATTTAACGGAGTAATTCTATCAACAACACCAGCTTGTACAGCTGCTTTAGGCATGCCATAAACCACGCAAGATTTTTCATCTTGGGCAATAACCAATGCTTTATTTATCTTTTTCAGTTTTTTTAATCCTTCACATCCATCCGCTCCCATTCCCGTCATAATTACGCCGATAATATTTTTCAAACCTGTTTTCGATAAAGAATCCATCATTACATTTACTGAAGGCCTATGTCCACCTACCGGTTCCTCTTGATTAAGACGTATTATTAAATTGACATTTCCCCTTCCTTTTTCAAAGGTTATATGATATCCTCCCGGAGCAATATATACACACCCTGCAGTAATTTTATCTCCATCTTCCGCTTCTTTAACGATCAGCTCACTCATACTATTTAATCGGGCTGCAAGTGACTTGGTAAAGCCCGGAGGCATGTGTTGAACAATAACAAAGGCCGCCGGAATATTTCCCGGTATTAACGGAATAACTTGCTGCAACGCTTTTGGCCCTCCAGTAGATGTTCCTATTGCCACAATTTTTTTTAAATTATTGCTAGGCTGTACATCTACTTTATTGCGATATTGTATAAAATGGGTATAAGCATTTACTACAGTATTTTTTGCAACTTTTACTTTTTCAGTAATCTCTCTTTTTAACTTCTCACTACCTATTTCAAATATATTGGTAGGTTTAGCAATAAAATCAATTGCACCCAATTCTAATGCTCTTATTGTTGCATCTGCACCTTCGTTTGTGTAACTGCTTAGCATAATTACAGGAATTGGACTCGAACTCATAATTGCTTTCAAGCAATCTAAGCCATTCATAATGGGCATTTCCACATCAAGTGTAACAACGTCCGGTGTGTAGTATTTTATTTTTTCGAGTGCATCCTTACCATTTTTTGCAGTACCTATTACTTCAATTTCACTATCGCTACTTAATATATCTGAAATTACTTTTCGCATAAAAGCAGAATCATCTACTACAATTACCCTAACTGACATATTATACCAATCCCTTTTGTATCATTTTTATTTGTTTATCAAAAATAAATTTAATAATTGCATCTCTATCTTTCATATTTATACCTTTATAAACAATACCAATGTCATATTTACTACTATCTTGGTCGTATACAGCAGAACGGACTATCTTGCCACGTGTACATATCTTTTTATTTTCTAAATCTAAATGCAATTCAACAATGTCATTTACAGAAAAAAAGTGATTACTAATAAGGCCAACTCCACCACCACTGATATCTTTAGTGATGACTTCATAAAAATCCTCTTTTTGAGACTCATTACTAGATACAGACGCCTGAACTTTTTTAATCTTCACTGGCATTATCCAATTTAATCTGAAATATTCTCGCCTCTGTATTTTTATAAAATCACTTATCACTGTGACCCTAAGTAGGATAAGATTATCTCTTTTTTCCCTTCCTTTTACCAGACCTTTAAAAGAAAATAATCCTTTATCATGTAAAAATATAATTTTAATTTTAGTAGCAATAGGAATAGGTATAATTTCTCGCTCAAAAATTGGAGCACTTATCAAAATAGTTTTAGAATCTATAACTTCTTCCAGCTGGCTTACATAACTTGGCTTTGTTTCTTCGCCACTTGTGTTATATACAATTAACTCAAACTTATTTCCCAATTTTATATCTTTTATATTCATCATATCATCCTTATCTTATAACACTTGTTTACGATATTTACACGTTGTCAAATTATATATTTTTTAAATTTGTTAGTTTACGAAAGAATCCTTTTATTCCTAACGATTTTTTAACAGTACCTTGATCAGCCTGCATTAACTTATGTGCAATATCATTTAGCTGTCTAGATACCAAGGATTTTGGAAAACTTAGAATAAAAGGTTCTTGTTGTTTAACTGCTTTCACTACATTCGTATCGTATAAAACATAGCCAAGCTGCTGTAATTTTACTCCAAGAAAAGTATCAGTAGCAAAGCATAATTTATTAATTGCATTTAATGCTTCTTTTATATTTTCAGCTCGGTTAACCAATAATTTAATGGTAACATCTTTATTTTCTTTAGTTACAGTTTTTACCAAAGCATATGCATCCATAATAGCAGTAGGTTCAGGTGTAGTAACCAGAATTACTTCATCTGCAGCATAAATAAACCTTATAACATTTTCAGAAATTCCGGCACCCGTATCTACAATAACAATATCTGCAATTTTATCCAAAGATGCCATCTTTTCTATAATCGCCTCTAACTGCCACTTTTCCAAACGCGTCATTTCTTCTACTCCGGATCCCCCGGAAATAAATTTTACATTCATAGGACCATCGGATAAAATATCAAATATACTCTTATCATCATTAATGACATCAAGTAAAGTATAATGTGGTGAAATACCAAATAAAATATCTATATTGGCCAATCCTAAATCCGCATCTAAAATTACTACCCTATATCCCATTTTACTTAAATTTATTGCGAGATTGACGGAAATATTCGTTTTTCCAACGCCACCCTTGCCACTTGTTACAGTGATAACTTTGCAATTACGTGTGCTTGAATGATTATCTTCCGAAGGTAACTGTTCAACGATTTGACGCGTTTTTAAATTATTAATAATTTTTCTTAGCTTCTCTGCCTGATCACTCATATCCGAATGCTCCCTAAAAGTTTTTTTGCAATTTGGTCAATCTTTGCAATTTCTATATCATCCGGAACACTTTGGCCGGTTGTTATATAGGATAGCTTTTTATTTGAATGCTTGATTAAATTTAATATCATACCATAAGTTTCTGATTCATCCATCTTTGTAAATATAATCTTATAATCATTTAAAAAACTGTAGCTATTTATAATTTCTTTGCATACATTGTAATCGGTAATAACACTTATAAGTAAATAGACTTCATCAGCATTACTCAACTCAATAATCTTTTTTAATTCGTCAAATTGTTGAGCATCTTTATGACTTCTTCCAGCAGTATCTATCAAAATTAAATCTTTATCACTAAATTTACTAATCGCTTCGGTTATTTCTTCGGGTGAATAAATTACATTAATAGGTAATCCTAATATATCAGTATAAGTTTTTAATTGCTCAACAGCAGCTATTCTATAGGTATCTGAGGAAATAATGCCAACTTTCTTCTGATAATCGATCGAAAATATTGCCGCAATTTTAGCTAAAGTGGTGGTTTTACCTACACCAGTAGGACCAACAAAAGCAATCACTTTTGTCTTAGCACTGTGATGCAATTGTATGGGTGCTGGCTCTCCCAACAAACTAGTAACACGATTATACAATTTTGCCGCTATTTCATTAATATTAGAGTCTGGAGAAATTGAATTCTTAACTTCACTTATAATTTCATTTACAATAGAAACATCCACATTATTACTAAGTAAATTATTCGAAAAAACCTGTATAATTTTAGAGTTCCTATCAATATATGATTCTGTACGTATAGATGAATTGCTAACAGGCTGTAATTGAGAGTATATTTTTTCTAACAGTCGTTCCATATTCTTTACTTTACTTTCTAAATCATTAATGGTCTGGTTACGTTTTTTCTCATCTTCATTTTTATAGACATTTTGTTCTACCGTTTCTATATTTTCTGCACCAATGAAAGATTTATCATGCTTGCTATGATGTATGCGTGATGAACTCGACTGTGCAGTTCCTTCATCGATAGCCGCTAATATCTCTATCAGAGGCTTAGAAAATATTTTAAAAAAACCTTTTTGCCTAATTTTTCTAGTATTTAATATAATAGCATCACTGCCTAAATCCATTCTTACTTTTAGCATTGCTTCCTGAGTATCTTTTCCAATATATCTTCTTATTTTCATGTTATACACTCACCATTCCAACAGATTGAACTTCGATTGAAGAATCTAATTCATTATAAGATAAGACAATCAATTCTGGAATCGATTGCTCTGTTAATCTTTTAAAATATAATCTGACAATAGGTGCTGTTAAAATAATTGGTTGCTGCCCCATAGACAACAGTTTTTGTACTTGTTTGTATACAGCATTGATGATTTCCTGAGAAACAGTAGGGTCTAGTGCTAAATATGTACCATGTTCAGTATGTTGCACTGCATCCATAATCTGCTGTTCCAACTTGGGATCAAGCGTTATTACATTAGACTTATGCTTTCCGATAAACTTATTGGTAATCGCTCTTCTAAGTCCCTGCCTTACATATTCTGTAAGCATATCTGTATCTCGAGTAACCGTTATATAATCTGCCAGTGTTTCTAAAATAGTTACTAAATCCCTTATTGATACTCCTTCTTTCAAAAGATTAGCAAGTACTTTTTGCACTTCTCCAATTGACATTTGCTTTGGAATAAGTTCATCTACAAGCGCAGAATGATTTTGTTTAACGTTATCAATTAAAGCTTGTACATCCTGCCGGCTTAATAATTCATGTGCATGCTTTTTAATAACTTCTGTTAAATGAGTAGCAATAATAGAAGGAGGATCAACAACTGTATACCCTAGTATTTCAGCTCGTTCTCTTTGACTTTCGTTTATCCAAATGGCGGGAAGTCCAAAAGCCGGTTCAACAGTTTTAATGCCATCAATTTCTTCCTCTACAGTGCCAGGATTCATTGCCAAATAATGATCAAACATCAATTCTCCTTGTGCTATTTCTACACCTTTAATTTTAATTACATATTCATTTGGATTGAGCTGAATATTGTCTCTTAACCGTATAATAGGAACAACCATGCCCAATTCAAGAGCAAGCTGTCTTCGAATCATTACAACTCTATCTAAAAGGTCTCCACCCTGATTAACATCCGCTAAAGGAATGATGCCATATCCAAATTCCAATTCTATCGGATCGATTTGTAATAGTGATATAACATTTTCTGGCTTTCTAATCTCTTCAACTTCACTTTCTTGGACCTCAATCTCTTCTTGCATTTCATTTTGTTGTAGTACTCTTCGAAGATTAAATCCTGATACTGCTAATGCAATGGAAAGAATTAAAAAAGGCCAAAACGGTAAACCTGGAACAATAGCTAATAAACCGGCTACACCACTGGCTAAAAACATCACCAGAGGATTTTGAAAAATCTGTTTTATCAAATCACTGCTAAGGTTCGAATCTGAAGCAGCTCTCGTGACGATAATACCTGTAGCAGTTGAAATCAAAAGCGCAGGTATTTGACTTACCAATCCATCTCCTACCGTTAACTTTGTGTAAGTATTAAAAATTTGTGATAATGACCCTTCCTGCCGCATGGCACCTAATATAAAACCGGCAATAATATTTATAACGGTAATAATGATTCCGGCAATGGCATCCCCCTTAACAAATTTACTGGCTCCATCCATAGCTCCGTAAAAATCAGCTTCTCGTTGAATATTTTTTCTTCTTTCTTTAGCTTCTATTTCGTTAATCAATCCTGCATTTAAATCCGCATCTATAGCCATTTGCTTTCCCGGCATAGCATCAAGTGTAAATCTAGCCGCTACTTCTGAAACTCTTTCAGATCCTTTTGTAATGACAAGAAACTGAACAATTGTAATAATTAAGAATACAATAAGCCCTACGATAATATTACCTTGTATTACAAAACTTCCAAATGCTTTAACAACATCACCAGGATTACCCGTTGAAAGTATCAATTTTGTAGATGAAATATTTAGTGCCAACCTAAATAAAGTTGTAATTAGCAATAGAGAAGGAAAAATTGAAAACTGTAACGCTTCTTTTGCATAAACTGTATTCAATAATATAACCACTGCTAAAGATATATTGATTGCCAGCAGTATATCTAAAAGTAAAGGTGAAATAGGTATAATAATGATAAGAATAACTGCTATGATAATAATTGCAACAGATATATCACCAAATTTCACTATGTTCCTCCTCTCAAATTTAGCTCGCAGTTTACAGTTCCTTATCTAAAATTGACAATCTATATTATTTTTATTATCCGGGAACCGTAAACTATGAACTGCAAACTATTAAACCACTTTATTTTTTAAACTATATACAAACGCTAAAACTTCTGCTACTGCTTGAAAAAGATCAGGTGGAATTTTTTCACCTATTGCAGTCGTTTCATAAAGTGACCTGGCAAGTGGCTTATTTTCTACAATTTCTATACCATTTTCTTTGGCAACTTCTTTAATTCTGAGGGCTATATAATCCTGTCCTTTTGCGACTACAATTGGTGCATCCGCAACTTTTTCATCGTACTGAATAGCTACTGCAAAATGTATAGGATTAGTTATAACTACATCAGCTTTTGGTATATCTGCCATCATACGTCTCATGGATATTTCTCTTTGTTTTTGTTTAACTTTTGACTTTATTTGCGGGTTTCCTTCTACTTGTTTATACTCTTCTTTTACTTCTTGCTTGGACATCATCAAACTTTTTTCATACTGTCGCCATTGAAAAATATAGTCAATGATACCTAAAATGATTAAAGCGACTCCCATTCTCAATCCAATATTAAGTGTTATATCCCATATATACGGCCCTATTTGCATAATTTCCATATCCATAAGCATAATAATGTTGGTTGCTTCGCTTTTTATATAAACATATGAAATATATCCTACAATTGTAATTTTAGCAATAGATTTTGCCAATTCCATTAATGCATGAGCTGAAAATAACCTTTTAAAACCTTTTAGCGGATTTAATTTCTCTAATTTAGGCTGTAAAGTCTTTGTAGTAAACAAAAAGCCAACTTGGGCATAGCTTGATACCAGCCCTGCAATTAGAATAACTCCAAATATTGGTGCAGTTACTCTAAACATTATCAAAAACACTTCTAAAACCAACGGCCAAAAATCAGATAATATCTCTTTGTTTATTGCATAGTGAATAAATACTTTTTTGGTAAATTGCTCTATATCCGTATACATATAATTACCAGCTAATTCAAAGGTAAAAAAAGCTAAAATAAGGATTATTGCAGATTTAATTTCTCTACTTTGTAGAACTTGTCCTTTTTCTCTAGCATCAGCTCTCCTTTTAGGTGTCGCTTTTTCAGTTTTGTCATCATTATCAGCAAACAATTGGATATTAATTTTCACTATTTTTATTGAATTCATCTTATGATCATACCCTCTAGTACTGTTTTTAAATCTCGGGACATACCGTTTACAATAACATCCATAATTATCGAAAACATTGGAATAACAAACATTAGTGTCGCCAGGCCAACAGCAATTTTTAGGGGCATACCAACGATAAATATATTCATTTGAGGAACAGTTCTTGCTAAAATTCCAAGAGCAACATTTGTAACAAAAGTCGCTGCTACTATTGGAGCAGCAATCTTAAAACCTATAATAAACATATCACTAAACATTCTTACTATATCATTAATTAAAATATTGCTTACCATTGCAGTACCTATTGGTAAAACTTTATAACTGTAAAAGATAGATGAAATTAATATATGATGACCGTTTAAATTTAAAAACATTAACATTGCTATAATATAATAAAAATTTGCAATGACAGGAATTTGAATATTACTCTGTGGGTCAATGACACTCACGATTCCAAACCCAATCTGCATATCAATCATTTGGCCTGCGATATATAAAGCAGAAAAAGCCATATAAGATACAAATCCTAAAATTACCCCAATACTAAATTCATTAAATACCAAAAGTGCATATTGCAAAACAGTTCTATCTTTAGTTGCTGTACTCATATCCATCATAGGCATTATGATCAAGGCAACCAACATAGCAAAACCAATTTTTAGTATATTGGGCACACTTTTTCTTGCAAATATCGGCGATATAATAAAAAGTGCAGTGACACGTATTAAAATCAGTACAAATACATCCATATACCCCGACAGGTTTATAAGTCCTATATCCATTTACTTCGTCCTTACTTTAGATAATTGTTAATATTCAAAAAAAGGTTTTGCGTAAATTCAACAGCCGTTGAAAGCATCCAAGGGCCAAAAACAATCATCGAACCTAATATCACAATAATTTTAGGAATAAATGACAAAGTTTGTTCTTGAATTTGGGTAGTTGCCTGAAAAATACTTATTGCAAGACCTACAAGTAACCCCAAACCTAACATAGGGCCTGAAAGAAGTAACACTGTAAAAAGTGCATTTTGAGCTAAATCAATTACCAATCCTTGTTCCATAATATGCAATACTCCTTATCGATTATTTAAAGCTTGTTATAATTGATTGAACAATTAGATTCCATCCATCAACCAATATAAATAATAACACCTTAAAAGGCAAAGAAATCATTATGGGAGGAAGCATCATCATTCCCATAGACATCAATGTGCTTGCAACTACCATATCTATCACTAAAAAAGGAATGTATATTATAAATCCAAACTGGAATGCCGTTTTTAGCTCACTAATAATAAAAGCTGGAATGACAGCCTTCATTGGGATATCGTCTTTATTTTCCACTTTTTTTACTTCTGATAGTGAAACAAACAGTGCAAGGTCTTTTTCCCTGGTATTTTTAAGCATAAATTCTCTTAACGGTTGTCCCGCTTTTTCTAAAGCTGTTTGTGGTCCTATTTCGTTATTTATGTATGGCTGGATTGCTTCATTGTTAATTTGGTTTCCTATGGGAGCCATAATAAAAAATGTAAGAAATAATGCTAAACCAATCAATACTTGATTAGGTGGCATTTGCTGTGTTCCCAATGCATTTCGTAAAAATGATAAAATGATAATAATTCGTGTAAAGGAGGTCATCATAATTAATATTGCAGGAGCTAATGATAATATAGTAAGTAAAAATAAAATTTGTAAACTAACAGCTACATTCTGACGATTTTCGGAAAATGGAATAGGGAACTCAAACGGTGCTGCATAAGCTGCTGAAGTTATTAAAATAATAATTAGAATTAATAATAAAACAATTTTTGCGCTACTATAGACCTTCTTATACATTAACGTTTTCATCTCCGCCTTTACCATTTACCTTTAATTTTTTTATAGAGTCTTTTATTTTTCCAACATTATTTGATACATTGTCTTTTTCAATATTGTTTGACTGACCTCTTAACGATTTCATTTGTTTTTTTCCCAATAGTGTTTTCAGATGATTCGCAAATATATCAGTGAACTCAATTTTCTTATTGATTTCTTCATTAGCCTCATCTAGATTTTCCAGTTCAATATCAGTAAGATATTGTATTGTTTTCCCGGATGTCGCTATAACTATATATTTTTTATCTATTTGTACTAAATAAATATTTTTATCAATTCCAAGCGATATTGATTCAATCACTTTTATATACTTACTTTTCATAGCCGCTGTAGCCTTCTGACCTATAAACCTCGTGGTAATATAAGTTAAAAAAAGAAGGCATACAAAAATTATTAATCCAACAAAAATATTTATAAATGCTTCAAATCCTGGAGACATATAAAAATCCTTTCTAACGTTGGTTATGCTATGATAACATTTAGCCTAATACTTTTTTGATTGCTTCTAACACACGTTCTGCCTGAAAAGGTTTTACAATAAAATCTTTTGCTCCTGCTTGAATAGACTCTATAACCATAGCCTGCTGGCCCATTGCCGAGCACATAATAATTTTAGCATCGCCATTTATTTTTTTTATTTCTTTAACAGCTTGTATACCATCAACTTCCGGCATTGTTATGTCCATTATAATTAAATCAGGAGTTAATTCATTATATTTTTCAATGGCTTTCGCACCATTTTCAGCTTCACCAACAACTTCGTATCCATTTTTACTCAAAATATCTTTAATCATCATTCTCATAAATGCAGCGTCATCAACAATCAGAATTCTTTTTGCCATTCTATTTCCTCTCCTTATCCTTAAATGTTATATTTAAACTTTATATTATAATCTTTTTGATGGATTAACAATATCTGTAATTCTCACTCCAAAACTTTCATCAATTACAACTACTTCACCTTTAGCAATCACCTTACCATTCACAAGAATATCAATTGGCTCTCCTGCAAGTTTATCTAGTTCTATAATTGAACCTGGGACAAACTCCAAAATATCTCTAATTAATCTTTGTGTCCTTCCCAATTCAACAGTAATTTCAAGAGGAACATCCATAATAAGGCTGATATTTTCCTTTTCAGCAACTATTTTACTCTCCTCAAAAGACTCAAATTGCACAGGCTGTACATTTACTGATTGATTTAACGAATCTCTTGCATGGGTACTTCTATCTTGCATTGGAGGCATCCCTATTTCTCCGCCTACCCCTCCATAACCTTGTTGTCCTATATTGGAGGTGGAAACGGATTGCTCTTGTTGTTGCGCTAAAGGAGGCTTTGGATTTGATTCATAAACCTGTTCATTGGATAACTCATCTGCTTCGGTTTGCAGTAAATTATTCACCAGTGATTTTGCAAAATCCAGAGGAATGAGTTGCATGATTTCACTATCAATCAAATCTCCTACAACCATTTTAAAGGCGATTTTTACCATTTTTTGATTACTATCAAAATCTTCAAAGGGACTTTGATTACTAAAATTGATGGTAAAGGCCGTAGGCGGAGAAATGTCTATGGTTTTGTTGAACATAGACGACATGGATGTTGCTGCAGACCCTATCATCTGGTTCATTGCTTCTGCAATTGCGCTTAAATGTAGTTCTGACAGCTCTCCGGCAATATTAGTTCCATTTCCTCCCATCATTAAATCTGTTATAGTTTTTACATCTTCTTCTTTTAAAATTAAAAGATTCGTACCTTTTAAACCTTTTGTATATTCAACTTTAACAGCTACATATGGAATAGAATGTTCAGCTGCAAGCTCTTTCCAGCTAGTAACGGTTATTTTTGGAGTAGTGATTAACACTTTTTGTCCTAATAAAGTGTAAAGTGTAGTAGCAGATGTACCCATACTGATATTACCAATTTCACCCAGAACATCCGCTTCTTCATTTGTAAAATTCAGTTCTTGTTCATCTTGTGTCATTTGACTATCCACCGTACCGTTTAACAAAGCATCAATTTCTTCTTGAGAAAGCATTTCGCTCATATTTCTTCTTCCCCCTTTCGTATAACTTCAGTTATCTTAAGTGCAACCTTCTTCTTTTTAACACCAGGTTTTGCATTAAATTTATGAATATTTCCTACCATAATTTCCAATTCAGAATTTACTGTCGTATCCAATTGAATCACATCGCCTTTTTGAAGTTCAATAAAATCTCTAACAGTAATACTGGTCTTACCTAATATTGCTGTTATGGGAATTTTGGTATTTTCTATTTTATTTTCTATGCTCTTTTTGATTTGTGGAGATGCTTCTTTTTCAACCGATGCAAACCAATACCTTGTACTTAACCGTGGCAACACTGGTTCCAACACAAGATGAGGAATACATATATTAATCATTCCTTTAATATCTCCAATTTTTGCGTCCAATGTTACCAAAGCAACCATTTCATTGGGCGAAATAATTTGTGCAAATTGCGAATTGGTTTCTATGCGGTCCAGTCTTGGCTTTAATTCTATAACATTCTCCCATGGCTCTTTTATTAGACCTAAAATTTGATTGACTAATCGTTCTATAATCGATAATTCAATCTCGGTAAATCCTCTAACTTTTTCTACACCGACACCTCTTCCACCTAAAATTCTATCAATGATTGCAAAAATAATGTTCGGATTAATCTCCAAAATAATAAACCCATTTAGTGGAAGGAATTCTACAATTGCTAGAACGACAGGATTAGAAATCGAATTATTAAACTCATGGTAGCTAATTTCTTCTACTGAAAGAACTTCAACATTTACCAAAGATCTTAAGTAGGCAGTTAAATGATTTGTAATATATCTCGCATAATCTTCATGTATAATATTTAAAGTCCGCAAGTGTTCTTTTGCAAACTTATTCGGTCTCCGAAAATCATACTCCCGTATTTTTTTCTCTTGAGTGGTGGTTTTCATCTGATTTACATCAATTTCACCGGTATTTAATGCACTAAGCAATTCGTCAATTTCACTCTGTGATAAAATATCACCCATTATCCACCACCTCCTACTGCACTATAAATTCTTCGAAAAATACGTCTAAAACCTTGTCGGTGTTAAAAGCTTTATTAATTTTACTAATCATTTCACGTTTTACCATATCTTTTGCATCAGGCTTTATCATTTCCTCTGGGGTTTTTGCTCTTAAAATTGAAATAACAATATCGATTATTTCTACATTTCTTTCGGATAATTCTCTTACCATTTTATCATCGGCAACTCTTAGCTGCGCTTTTACACGTATAACTTTTTTATCTTTTATATTACCTGTATTTAAATTGGAAACAATCGGTTCGCCTGCTATCGCATACATTTTTGATTTTTCCAAATCATATTTTTCCTTAGCTTCTACTATTTTGTCTTTATCACTAGTCTGTCCTCCTGAGACAACCAACCATCCAATACCGAATGCTATTGCCAGAACAAGCACTAAAATAATTCCCAGTAGTATTAAATTACCTCTGTCCATTCTCTTGTTGTCCCCCCTCATCAGAAGAAATCTCATCTACAACATATGTTTTCAAAATAACTATATCAACACGTCTGTTTTGCTGCCTTCCCTCTTCTGTAGAATTATCAGCAACAGGATGATACTCTCCATATCCGACAGCAGATAACCGTGTAGGGTCTATTCCTCTTTCCTCAATAAAGTATTTAAGAACATTAACAGCTCTTTGTGTAGACAATTCCCAGTTACTAGGAAATTTTGCCGTATTTATAGGAACATTATCGGTATGACCCTCTACCCTAATATCTTTATTGACTTCCTTTAACATTCCTGCGATATATTTTAAAATGTCTTTTGCATCTATCTTTAAGTCTGCTTTCCCAGAATCAAACAAAACATTATCTTTGAACCTAATAAGTAGCCCGGGTTTGTCTTTTGTAATTTCTACCGAATGCTCTAAATTGTTTTCCTCGATATACGTTTTGAGTTTAAAATAAATTTCTTCCATTTCTTCCATTTCCTGCAGTGTATCGCTTAACCCGCTGGGTGTATTTATATTTTTTACAAAATCATCCAAATCAGGATATTCCTTTTCTCCTTGGGTAACCATCGTCTCTTTGCTAATTGAAGTTGCTCCATAATTAATTCCCAATGACCCCTGAATTGAATGAATAATCTGTTCAAACTTTGCAGCATCAATAGAAGACATAGCAAAAAGCATTACAAAAAACGTAAGCAATAAGGTTACCATATCTCCATACGTATTCATCCATTGAGGTGCTCCCGGTTTAACTTCTTCAGAATTTCTTCTTAACCTCATGCCTCTGCACCTACACCCTCTATTTCTCGTTCTTCTTCCTGTTCATCATTTTTGCGTAATCCCGGCGCAAGGAATGCTTTTAACTTTTCTTCAATGATTCTTGGATTTTCCCCTGCCTGAATTGACAAAAGTCCCTCTATCATTACTTCCTTCAGTAAAATTTCTTCTGAACTTCTAATTTTTAATTTTCCAGCTATTGGAATAAATAGAAAATTTGCAAGTACGGTACCATAAAAAGTGGTAATCAGTGCAACCCCCATCGCAGGACCAATTGTTGACGGATCCTCTAATTGCTGCAGCATTTGTATAAGTCCTATCAATGTTCCTATCATACCAAAAGCAGGAGCTAATGTTGCCATTGTCTCAAATATTCCTTGACTTTCTTTATGTCTCCCCTCTATAAAAGCAAGCTCAGTCTCAAGAATATTTCTTACAAGCTCCGGGTCAGTACCATCTACAATTAAAAGAACTCCCTTTTGTAAAAAATCATCATCAATTTGAGCTGCTGCTTCTTCCAAAGCCAAAAGCCCTTCTTTTCTAGCTATATTAGCCAACTCTATAATCTTATTAATTATATCTGTTGGTGATAACTGTTTTACTTGAATTATATGTTTCACAGTTCTAAAAGAATTGATAAATTTATTCATAGGATAATGTATCATGGTGGCACAAAGCGTCCCACCAAGAACAATCATGATAGATTTATACTCAAAAAACCAACTTAACGGCCCACCCATTGATATTGAAAATATGATAAAAAATGCTCCTAATATAAACCCTATTATTGTTGCAATATCCATTGAGACACCCCACTTAGCAATACTAATTGCTTGTTTATCATCTTAATTAAACTATAGCCTTACGGTTATTTCCGAGAGATGTCAATCCAATTTTTTAATCTCTCTATCTCTATAATAAATTTTACTTCTAAACTTAATAATTCTATCTATTATTTCTTCTACAGATTCTACCACAACTATTTTTTTACCAGTGGTAATAGTAATTACCGTATCCGGGGTTGCTTCTATAAATTCTATCAAATCAGAATTAACATAAAAGCTTTTACCGTTAAAACGAGTCACCATTATCATACCACAAAACTCCTATACGTAACAACAGGAAGTTGGAAATTCGAGCATTTACTCCAAATTTCCAACTTCTATTTTTAATTATCTCTTAAGATTTACTAACTCTTGCAACATTTCGTCGGAAGTTGTAATAATTCGGGAGTTAGCCTGAAAACCTCTTTGGGTTGTAATCATCTCAGTAAATTCCTTTGATAAATCTACATTAGACATTTCAAGCGTTCCGGGACTAAGTGTTCCTACTCCTTCTGTTCCGGGTTTTACACCTTTTTTAAAATCACCGGAGTTTGTTGTAGGAATATACAAGTTCGCTCCTACCTTTTGCAGTCCAGCAGGGTTTTCAAAAAATGCTAAACCTACCATACCCAAGGACTGCTGTTCACCATTGCTGTATACCCCTGTAATAACACCATCACTTCCGATATTGAAAGTAACAAGTTTTCCAGGAGGATAACCGTTTACATCTGTTGCTTTCACTGAACCATCTGTTTTAAACTGTGTTAGATTAGAAAAATCTAATGTGACTGGAAACTGATTAGTTCCTGCTTCAACCGGTGGAATAAAGTCCATAGATGCTGTCTGCCCTTCAGTTATTTTCCCATTTTCGTCAAATTTAACATATCCCTGTGCTCCGATATCAGTAGATGGGTCTACTTGATCAGTATACCAAAACCATTGAGTAGTAGGTTGTGCGGGATCAGTAGTATCATCTACTATGTTTTTAACAAATGTTAATGTAATTGTATACTCATTGCCAAGCTTATCATATATTGTATATGGCACACTAAAGGTTTCTTTTCCATCAACATTTGTTAAAATATCAGTATAAGTGTAAGGACCTGCAGTATCATCAAATAGAGCAGGCTCAGATTTTGAAGATACGGGACCTGTAAGTGACGCATCTAAATTTCCTTCAAATACGGCTTTAGAAGTTTCTTTTGCAGAAATAGTTCTTTTTCCTTCATAAATATTAATTGCTTCTAATGGTTGCTCTGTATCATATTCTGTAGTGCTTCCTTCTTTCAGCTGCTGCCAGCCATAAACGTTCATACCGTCAGGATTTACCAAATTCCCTAATTTATCCAAACCAAAATTTCCTGCACGGGTAAATCTGTATGTATCGTCTTTTCCACCTTTTACTATAAAAAAACCTTCTCCTTCAATTGCCAAGTCGGTAGGATTATCGGTTCTCTGCAAACTACCTCTTGTATGAAGTGTGTCTATGGAAGAAACTGAAATACCCAATCCTACCTGCATTGGGTTAGTACCACCACGTCCGGTTTGACTATCAGGAGCCGCAGCACCTCTTACTGTTTGGCTAAAGATTTCTTTAAAAGTTACTCTACCTGACTTAAAACCTACTGTATTGACATTGGCAATATTATTACCAATTACATCCATTCTTGTCTGGTGTGCTCTTAAACCAGACACACCAGAAAACATTGATCTCATCATAATTGATTGACCTCCTTTTGTATACTATTCCGTCCGTCACTCAGGAATAGATAGCCTCCTATCAAGGTCCGGCTACTTATACAATGACTGCTCCGTCAATATTTGTAAAAACATTGTCCTTTAGTTCATCATTGTTTACTGTTGTAATAACTGTTTTATTCTTTACACTTACTACTAATGCCAAATTGCCCATTAGTATCAGTGATTCTCTTACTCCTTTTTGTTCTGCCTTGATAACAGCATTGGAAATTTTTTGAATTTGTGTTGCATTAAGCTGAATATTTCTTGACTTTAAACGCGTCTCTGCATGCTTTGAAAATTTCAATTCACCAGACTTATGTAATTGCTCATTAAGAATTTCACCAAAACCATAAGTCTTATCGGGCTCTGCATTCTTTCTTACAGAAGTAGCTGGCAAAACAGTTTTGCCAGTGATAACTATTTTGTTAGCTAAAAATCTATTAATTTCACTCATATCTTCATCACCATCTAACGAATAGACATTATATTATTAGCTGGTGTTTTTATACCACTTATCACTGCAGAAACAACTTCTCCATCTTCATTAATTTCAAAATCCTTTAATACTCCTGTTACCGTTACTTTACTCTCAGTATTGTTTTCTATGTCTTTTGTCATTACTAATGCAGTAATTTCCTCACCACTTTGCATTTTTTCTTCTAAATAAGTTTGTAAGTCTACAAAGTTTGCTTTTTCCTCTTCATTTAACAGAACATCCTCTATCATCACTTCTACATTATCTATTATTGAGTATACAGTACCATTGATTAAACTTAATGAACTTACATCACCAGTGATATTGATACTGTCCAACGTATCACCGTCGATAAAAGCTGCAGTTACATTTTTATTGATGAGGTCAGTAAAATCTGTAATTCGGGCTGACTGTTCCATAGGCGGTGTATCAAAAACATCTGTAATATCATCCACCAATACGTCTTTTCCATTGATAACTGCATAAGTCTTCCCTTTTGCTAATTTGACACTTTCTACTACTCCGCTAACTTCTTTTAACTCACCCGACTCCTCATCTTTAATAGTGGCTAAAACTTCTTTTCCAATCATGCTAAATGCCTTTATACTGTTAAATGTCGCATTCATGTTCTGCATCTGCTCTAATGACGAAAATTGTGCCATCTGTGCAATAAACTCTTTATCCTCCATTGGCTTCAACGGGTCTTGATACTTTAGCTGTGTTACTAATAAGTTTAAAAAATCATCTTTACCTAAATTGCCAGGATTTCTTTTAGCTGGCATGGTAAAATACTCTTCTACTATTTTTTGTCCTTGTACTGGCGTTGTTGACATCTTCTCCCCCCTTTATCATGCGGTAAAATCAATACTGGCATCAGATATATGATATAGATTGGATGCAGCATTATCTAAAACATAATTCGGAGCTACAACTGGTTCGTCTTGAGTATTAATCTTTAACATTTTGCTGGACCTTTCGCTATTAGCTCTTTCGAACGCTTGTCTTCGTGCATCATCATCACCTACAGATACACTAAAACCTTTGACATTTAATCCTTGACTTTCTAGTGCATCTTTTAACTGTGCCAAATTAGATTCAATAATTTCTTTCACTTGTTGACTTTCAGCTGTAAACTTAGCAACCATGAGCCCTCTTTCGGTAACGATCTGTAATGAAATCTTCCCTAGGTTGTCCGGTTTTAGCTGTAGCACCATCTCTGATTTGTCGTCAGTCAATACAACCTTTGCACTTTCAACTACTTGCTTCATTACATTCTCTCTATTGATATTTGTCATATTTAATTGATTTTTCACAGACTCCATAGATGCATTGTTATGTTTGGCCTCTACCAATTCATTAAACGGTAGTTGAATAGGCTGCTGATTTACATTTCTATTCTGTAAATTCACTATTTTAACTTTGCTAGCAAATGTAAAGTGTTTTTGATTAGACTGGTCACTATCGTCCCCGTTTTTATCCATGTTTTTTTGTGAACTCTTTGTTTCTGCTACAGTAATCGGCTCTTCTGTTAAGTTGTCTGCATAATGATTAGCATTTTGCGACATATTCATCTGCACTTTAGACCATGCTAAATTTTCTGCTGTATTTTCTATACCTTCCCCTATACCTTTGTGTATAACCGTCAATCCCTCAATATCCTGTTTTATTCCTGCTACTTGCTGCTTCAAGTGACCCAAGATCTCTCCTATTTGCTGATGTATCGGGGAATTTTGCTGAATAATATAAGTATCAACATTATCTAAAAAACGCTGTAATTTGTTAAGAAGGGTTATTTTACTCTGCAATGAAATATTTGGACTTTCTTTAACAGCAGTAAGCAATTCTCCTATATTTGTAAGATCACTTTGTATTTCCTTATCTACAGTTCTCTGTTGCTCAGTATTTAATAGTTGTTCAATGTATCGAATATTTATACCTGTAACCTGTGATAAAAGCTCAATATCTTCTTCACTAATGACAGTGCTTTGATGTTGTTCTTTTGTTGATTTTCCTTTTCCAACTTCGTTTTTTGCAACATTCTTATTGTTTAGAACTTTTTTGTCAACATCGCCATTGTCAATAGACGCTTGCCGCCCTCTCACAGAAGTTTTGCTCAAGCCTTTGTTTGATAAATCTCTTGTGATATTCCTTTCAATTGGACTGCCAGTCTTTTTATCTTGATTTTGATACCCTTGTCTTGCTAAATCATTTCTTCTCACAGTGTAATCAAACAACTTTTTAAAATGATTTGTTTCATTATTTTTTGGGTTATTATGAACATTGTTAGAAAAGTTGGTAGTAGAAAATACAATCATGAAATTGTTATACATCACTTTTTCACCCCCTTTCAAAGTTGTCAGTTTATAAAAGCCGGAGTTAGGATTTTAGAATTTACACAAAAACCTTTCTCCTGATAATTAATACGAGATTATGGCTTACTTATCGGATATTCTTCTGCCAATCTATCGCTAACCTTTGCTGCAATATCGGTTTTCATAGAAGCGAGTACCTCTCCTGCTTGTTCTTTATTCATGTACTTTAAAATCTTTACCACTAAATCCATTTCTGAGGAACTTATTTTGTCAAAAATCTTTGCAGCATTTTCAGGGTCCATATTTTCATAATAGGCAACATATTCCTTAATTTCTTTGTTCACTTTCTCTTCTTTTAAAATATCTTCATATAATTTCTGCGCTTTTTCTTTGTCTATCTTTTCGTAATATGTTTTAAAATCGGCCTTATTGGCATTTTTCACATCTTCAAAGAATTTATCCCTATCTTCTTCAAGCTGTTGTTTTTCCTGCTGTAAAAGCATTTTTTCTTCTTCAAGTTTTTTTTGATCCTCTAAAAATTTTTCATAATTTTCTTTTATATTCGTTAGTTTCTCTAAGTCCTGTTTTAAAGCAATTGCTTGTTGATTGATTTGTTCATACTTTTCCTTATATTCTATAAAGTTTTTTATCAGTTCTTCCTTATTCATGTATTTGGGATCGTTAGGGTCCGGCTTTGCCGGTAGGATTTTTTCAACATAAGGAATATTTTCAAGTAATGGTCTCGATTTTTCTCCCATTCCCCTTATATTAAACTTAATAATCAATACTGGCAAACTTAAAAGTAAAAGTATGATGATAACCAAAAGAATCTTTGTCAATACATTTGTTGCATTAAATTGATTTTTTTTATTATCTTGAGTATTAATAGCCATACGATTCATATCACTTCTATTTGGTATTTGCACACCTGGCATTAAATTCCTCCATTCTACAGCTATAAACTGACACTTCCGTATCTCATTTAACAATATATCTGTAGTTGTTTATTTCTTCTACTTTCTTTTCTTCTATTTTAAGTTGATTATACAAATATTCTTGCAACCTCTTATCTTTTAGGGTTTGCAGGATCTTCTTTTCTTTTGAAATTTTAATTAATTTTTCTCTATGCATATTAACATCTTGAGATACTCTACCCACACTTTCTTTTTGACGCTTCAATTTATTATTAATTGCAAAAAGATAATTATTATATTGACATAGCTTATTGATATTTATTCCATTGGTGCTTTCCTGAATCATTTTATCATGACATATATTTTTTTCACTGTCGATACTTTCTAATTTTGCTTGTTCCTTATTAAGCTTTATAACTTTCTTAGCAAGCTCGTTTTTAACTTCGTCTTCAAATTGTCTTTTTACATTTAATAGGGATTGGAAACGATAACTGAACTTCGGCATTTTTGCAAATCCTCCTGTTAAATAAATACTTCCTGCATTTCTCTCAGCACATCTTCAAAACTATAATGGTCATTCACATCTTGAACTAAAAACGAATTAATATTATCAATATGTTCAATTGCATAATCTATGCTTTCATTGCTTCCTTTCACATAAGCACCTATATTGATTAAATCTTCTGCATCTTTATATATTGCCAGTATTTTAGTAATCTGATTTGCAAGTTGTTTTTGCTCTTTAGTTACAATATCTCCCATCACCCTACTTACACTAGCCAAAACATCAATGGCAGGATAATGATTTTTATTTGCTAAACTTCTTGATAGTACAATATGCCCATCTAAAATCCCTCTCGCAGTATCTGTTACCGGTTCACTTAAATCATCACCGTCTACCAAAACCGTATATAATCCTGTAATAGAACCATGTTCAGCATTACCTGCACGTTCTAATAACTTAGGCAACAACGCAAAAACTGAAGGCGTATATCCCCTCGAAACAGGTGGTTCGCCAATTGCCAAACCTATTTCTCTCTGTGCCATAGCAAATCGTGTAAGCGAATCCATCAATAATAGGACATCCATACCTTTATCCCTAAAATATTCCGATATCGCCGTAGCAACCAAAGCCCCTTTTAACCTTACCAGCGCAGGTTGATCTGAAGTTGCTACTACAATAATGGAACGTTGAAGTCCTTCTTCTTTCAAATCTCTTTCAATAAATTCTCTTACTTCTCTTCCCCGTTCACCTATTAAAGCAATCACATTAATATCGGCCAAAGAGTTACGAGCAATCATACCCATCATGGTACTTTTTCCTACTCCGCTTCCTGCAAAAATACCAATTCTCTGTCCTTTTCCAATGGTCAACAAACCGTCAATTGCTTTGATACCCAGTGATAGTGGCGTAGTAATTCTTTTTCTCACTAAAGGTGCCGGAGGTGCATTGTTTACAGGATAAAATTTTTTAAACTCTAACGGTCCCTTACCATCCAATGGATTACCAAGTCCATCGATAACTCTCCCCAGCAAACCTTCACCGACAGCAACACGTAATGTATGTCCTGTTGAAATCACTATACTTCCAGGCCCTATCCCATTCATATCACCAAGAGGCATAAGCAACACCTTGTTTTCTTTGAATCCTACAACCTCAGCCATAATATTCGTATCATTATTTGTTTGAATATAACAGAGTTCACCAATATTTACTGCCGGGCCACAAGATTCAATTGTAAGCCCTACTACTTGAGTAACTTTCCCCTCATATCTTATGAAACATCCGTTGTTAACAATGTTACGATATTTCTCTAAATTAATATTGAATGCCAAACTATCACTCATTTCCTTGACGCAATATATCTTTAAAAACTTCTTCGATTGCTTTAAGTTGTGTATCAATCTTAGCATTAATACTTCCAACTGGTGTTTCTACTATACAATCTCCCTTTTTAAGTGACAAATCTTTTTTTACTTCAGCTTGCCCGGAATATTCACTTTGTCTTAAAATTGCATTTTTGTTTTCATTGACGATATCGTAATCTTCCGGAGATACCTTAATGATGATAGATTCAATGCCTCTACACTTATGCAATGTTTGTTGCACTATTGAACTAATCGCTTCCGGCCTGGCATTTAATTCATCACAAATTATTTTCTTCACAATGTCTGTAACAAGCCCAATAATATCTTTTTCTGCTGATTCCAGCAGCATCATATACTCTCCTTGAGCGCTCATTTTTATTTCCCTAGCTTCTTTTAAAATCGTTTCTTCTTTTTTTCTAATCTCTTCAAGGCCATCCTTATACCCTTGTTCTCGTCCTTCATGTAGTGCCAGTTGACGTAGTTGTTCAGCTTCTTGATTCGCATCATTCAATATTTTTTGTGCCATTTGTTTTGCATGTTGGATGATTTTATTTGCTTCACAATGTGCATCATCCACCAACTGCTGTCTTGTTTTTTCATGAGATATCTCCATATCAAGGTGATCTTCTTTTGTTTGGTCAAAATTATCAATGGGATAGTTGATCTTAAAAGGGATCCCTAAATTCACTTGAAATGATTTTACTACTTTAGACAATTATTTCATCTCCTCCACCTCTTGAAATTACAATTTCACCGGCATCTTCAAGCTTTCTAATTATATTAACAATCTTTTGCTGTGCCTCTTCAACATCTCTTAATCGTACCGGACCCATGAACTCCATATCTTCTTTAATCATTTCTACAAGTCGTTTGGACATATTGGCAAAAATAATTTTTTGTACTTCTTCATTAGATCCTTTAAGTGCCAACGCCAATTGATTATTATCCACTTCTCTAAGAAATCTTTGAATTGATCTGCTATCTAGTGTAACAATATCATCAAATACGAACATTCTCTTTTTAATTTCTTCTGCCAAATCAGTATCTTCAATTTCAAGCGTGTCGATTATATGCTTTTCAGTTCCCCTGTCAACCGAATTTAATATATCTACAATGGCTTGTATTCCTCCGGCAGAAGTATAATCTTCGGTAACAAGGGATGATAATCTTTTTTCAAGAATTCTTTCAACTTCTTTAATTACTTCCGGCGAAGTTCTATCCATTGTAGCAATCCTTTTAGCAACATCCGCTTGTTTATCTTGCGGTAAAGCGGAAAGTACAGCCGATGCTTGAGCTGGTTTTAAATAAGCAAGAATTAATGCAATTGTCTGAGGATGCTCGCCCTGGATAAAATTTAGAAGCTGACTCGGGTCTGTTTTCCTGACAAAATCAAACGGTCTTACCTGCAATGACACCGTTAATCGATTAATTACTTCAAGGGCCTTTTGCGATCCTAATGCTTTTTCTAAAATATCCTTTGCATAGGATATACCACCCTCCGCTATATACTCTTGTGCAAGACATATCTGATAAAATTCTTCCAATACGGCTTCTTTATCTGCTGGTGAGACAGTTCTTATATTTGCTATTTCTAGCGTTAATTGTTCAATTTCTTCTTCTTTTAAATGTTTAAATATTTGAGCAGACTTTTCTGGTCCAAGTGCAATAAGTAGCATTGCAGCTTTTTCTCGTCCAGAAATTTCTGTTTTTGTGCCACGAGGCATCAGGCTCACCTCAATCCTATACATATATTCGGTAGCATATTGAAATTATCAATAACGGCTTAAGATTCATATTCTTACATCTCAATAATAAAATCTGTGAGCATATTTTTATATTAATCCCAGTCTTCAGCCAACCAATTGCGCAATAATTGTGCAACAGCTTCCGGTTTTTGTTTGACAAACTTTTCTATCTGTTTTTTTACTTCAGATCTCTCTTCAAGGTCAATTTCGGGCAGCATTTCTTCCTGGGCAGGAATATTATACGCGGTATTTGACTGTGGCTGCTGATTAGCATCTTGCTCCGATTTTCTTCTCAAAATTGCTAACGCAATTAACCCCATTAGCAGCACTAGCAATACAATAGGACCGTAAATGTCTAATAGTTCTAAAAAGCTTGGCTTTGGCTTTTCTTCTACTGCAGGTGCAATTTCCAGACTCTGCACCGTGACATTTTCTACCGGTATCCCTGTTGCCGATGCCACCATTGCTTTTATTTGGTTGATATCAGCTCTTGCTTGTGTAACATTGGCTGCATCGCTACCATTGCCGGGTTGGGTACTAGATGGTACATTATAAAACATCGCAACAGTGATAGATGAGTTTTCTTTATCCACCTTTCCGATTTCTTTTGTGGCCTGTGTAACAGTTTTATTGATCTCATAATTAATGGTCTGATCACTTAATTTGGATTCTCCCGTTGTACCGGCAAGAGCATTGGGATATGTAGGCGGATTGGCATCTGTGCCTGGTACTCCTCCTGTTTCACTATTTATGCTGCTTTCTTTTCTTTCAGTAAAACTTCTTATGACGCCTTTTCCATCTATAACGGGTTCATAAATTTCTTTATTGGTTACCAATGTGTTAAAATCAAGCTCAAGATTAGCCATAACCCTCACATTATCAGCTGTTCCAGCCAAAAGCTGCTGAACTTGTTTTTCAACATTTCTTTTTACAAGCTGCTTTAATGCATACTGTTTATCAACATTGCCGTTTAAGTTATTGTCGTAATCCTCATTCAACATATTCCCATTATGGTCAAGTATTGTAACATCTTTAGGGTCTAAATTTTCAACACTACCTGCAATAAATCTTTGAATAGCTTTGATCTGATTACCGGTAAGTTGGTCATACGACTCAACGATTACTCCGGCTTTTGCAGCATTCTCTTCGTCGTTAAAAAAAGCCGTCTTATCCGGAATAGTAAGTTTTACAATTGCACTTTTTACATTATCCATTTCTTCAAGCGCTGCTGCTAGATCACTTTCTTTATAAATTTGATATCTTTTGCGCCTTTCGGCATCTGTCGTGCCTAAGCTTGTCTTAGTCAGGTCCTCAAAAGTCATTCCCCGCTTAGGATACCCTGCTTCCGCTAAAGACACTTTTGCTTTATTTAAATCTTGTTTTTTCACTTTTATGGAAGTTCCGTTATCATCGAGTTTGTAATCTATGTTTAATTTTTCAAGTTGTTTACTCACTTCACCAATATCTTTAGGATCAAGATGTGTGAATAATGACTGATACTGTGGTCTGGTAACAGTAATAACAGCAATTACAATACTGAGAAATACAATAACGGTAGTAATAATAATTTTATATTTATTGTTTTTACTTAAATTATTCCAAAAATCCATAATCTGCTGAGGAATTTTGTTAAACAATTCGGGCATATCTACACCTCAATCAACAAATAATAAACAGTTAGGTTCAAAAAATTCGACTATTATAATATCGATAACCAATATCTAAATTTAAAATAAATTAATGTAGTTATCGATAAAATTAACCAACTTTAAATCATAATATTTAGTTTTAAAGTTGGTTAATTATAACAACGAATAGGAATATTCAAGAATAATATAATAACTATAATTGCATTCTCATAATTTCATTATATGCATCCATTATTTTATTGCGAATTTGAATAGTAAACTGTAATGCGATGCCTGCTTTTTCAGAATCTATCATTACTTGATGAAGATTTTCCACTTTACCGGCAGCTAATAATTCGTTTGACTTAGCAGCGTCATTTTGTAATTGGTTAACATTTGCAATCGCATTGTTTAAAAATTCAGAAAAACTTACTTTTTGTTGGGATGGTGCGCCAATAGCTGTATTACTGCTTTTTAATAAATCTACATTATTTATATTATTAATTTTCATAAAACCCTCCGTCCAAATGTGTGATTATAAGTAAATTAAGTTATTATCCTTATTTACCTATTTCTAAAGCTTTCATAGCCATGCTTTTGGTCGAATTGATTGCAGCCACATTTGCTTCGTAGGAACGAGTAGCCGAAATCATATTAACCATTTCAGTCATAATATCTACATTTGGCATAAGTACGTATCCATCTTGGTCGGCGTCAGGATGACCGGGATTATATACTCGTTTAAATGGCGTAGTATCTTCAATGATGCGACTTACTCTTACGCCATTCGCCTGTACCCTAGATTTACTACTTTCTGATAAATAATGAGAAAATGAAGGTGTTGCTTCTCTCTGTTCAAATACAGCAAGCTTCCTTCTGTATGGGGTATTTTTTTCGGTTCTTGTAGTATCAGCATTCGCAATATTTTGTGATATTAAATCCATTCTTAGCCTTTGAGCAGAAAGGCCGCTGGCACTTATATCCAGAGATTTAAAATATAACATTATTATCTCCTTTCATTAATAACCATCTTTAGGGCGTTAAATTGTTTGGATAACTGCTGAACAACAGCATTATAATAAATATTGTTCTTCGCTAACAATGCCATTTCAGCGTCTATATCTACATTATTTTTATCTATTCGCATCTGATTTCCAATACGGTCTTCTTTTATCTCAATTGCTATATTATTAACATTTTGTCTTCCAATAGGGATATGCTTCTCATGGGTTCTGTACCCCTCAATTTTTCTTTTATCTAATGCTTCGGCTAAAAAACTTTCAAATTCCACAGTTTGCCTTTTATATCCTGGCGTGTCAATGTTGGCAATATTGTTTGAAATGGCTTCATTTCTCAACCATGAAGCATTTAAAGCTTTTTCTAAAACTGTTATATTATTAAAAATTCTAATAGCCATATTCTCACCCTCTACAGATATTATAATTGTAGGATAGTACCAAAAATGTTGATTTGCGATATAACAATATTTACATTCAGATAGTTATATGTATTTATTAATAACACTGAATTTTAAAGTCAAGTAATTCACGAATATAAGGGTTCATTTAATTTGTTTGAATAATATTATTTAAATCACGGAGCTACAATACAAGGCTAAGAGCCTTTCTCCATAATATTCTTCAAATAAAAAACGTACGCCCTGAATATAACATCAATATATATAATTGTTAAAATGAATATAGCCATATAGCTAAAGTATTCGACAAAAACATTAACATTCCTGCAACATGTATTACATTTCTACAAAAAAATGTATTTTTTATCCTATACTATAATACATAATTTTTACATTATTGTAAAGTTAAAAAATGTTAAGTTTTTTAGTCTTTATTTACTATTTTCCTAGGGCTTTTATACTATTTTCCTAGGACTTTTATACTATTTTTCGAATTTTTTAATAATTCAATAAGTTATTCACAAAAAAAACACCCTTTAGCGGGTGTTTTGGAATGCTTAAATTCTATTAATTTTTAACCGTTAGTTTCTTTCATAACCGCAATCTTTATTTAAGCATTGAACTTTAGAGGATTTTTTGGATACTTTTTTTACCAGTACTCCTCCACATTGAGGACATGGTTCTTTTAATGGCTCATCCCAACTCATAAATTCGCATTTTGGGTTATTCTCACATCCGTAATATTTTTTACCCTTTCTGGTTTTTTTGATATATACTTTTCCATTGCACAATGGACAAATTACCCCGGCTTCTTCTAAAATAGGTTTTGCATTTCTACACTCGGGGAATCCGGGACAAGCGAGAAACTTACCATATCGTCCATGTTTAATTACCATATTTCTACCGCATTTTTCACACTTTTCATCAGTCACTTCATCTTGTATTTCTACATCTCCTATTTCATCTTCTGCTTCTTTTAAAGTAATGGAAAAAGGTTGGTAAAATTCTCTCAATAACGCTACCCAATCTTTTTTGCCTTCTTCAATTTCATCTAATTGCTGCTCCATATTCGCAGTAAATTCTATATCTACAATATCTTTAAAATGAGATTTCATAATATCGGTTATAATTTTCCCTAATTCGGTAGGCTTAAGCTGCTTTTTTTCTCGTTCAACATATCCTCTAGCAATGATAGTAATAATTGTAGGTGCATAAGTACTCGGACGACCAATCCCCTGTTCTTCTAAAGCTTTAACCAATGTCGCTTCAGTATATCGCGGAGGTGGCTGTGTAAAATGTTGCTTAGGATTCAGTTTTTTTAGTTTTAATTGCTGACCTTCTACCAGTTCAGGGATAGTGTTTTCTCCATCTTCTGTTTCATCGTCATTACCCTCTATATATAAAATCATAAAGCCTTGAAATTTAATTTTTGACCCGGTAGCTTTAAAAATATAATTTTTCGCCTCGATATCTACATGCAATGTGTCAAAAATCGCTGACCTCATTTGACTTGCCAAAAATCGTTCCCATATTAATTTATATAATTTGTATTGATCCGGTTTTAAAGAACTTTTAATTTTGTCAGGTTCCAAAAGTACATTGGTAGGACGAATCGCTTCATGAGCATCCTGAGCTCCCTTTTTACTCTTGTACTGCTTTGGAGTTTCCGGAACATATTCTTTACCAAACTTACTTTCAATAAAATGACGAGCTGTACTTTGTGCTTCATCCGCTATTCGAGTAGAATCGGTTCTCATATAAGTGATTAAACCAATTGTACCTTCCCCTTCAATATCTACTCCTTCATACAACTGCTGCGCTGTCATCATGGTCCTTTTAGTAGTAAATCCTAATTTCCTCGATGCTTCCTGCTGCAAAGTACTGGTTATAAAAGGAGGCGTAGGGTTTCTCTTCCTTTCTCCTTTTTTTACCTTTTTTACAATATACTTTGAATCCTTGAGTTCGTCGATAATTTTATCTACAACTTCTTTGTTTTCCAGGTCAATTTTCCCTTCTTCCGAACCATAAAATTTTGCTTCAAAAGTTTCAAGTGACTTCTGGTCCGTCAAATTCGCTGCAATAGTCCAATATTCTTGTGGTACAAAAGATTCAATCTCTTCTTCTCTATCACAAATTAAGCGTGTAGCTACAGATTGTACTCTCCCCGCACTTAATCCTTTTCTCACCTTCCTCCATAAAAGAGGACTAATTTTATAACCCACAATTCTATCTAAAATTCTGCGAGCTTGTTGTGCATTTACGAGATTGATGTCTATTTTCCGAGGAGCTTTTATTGCATTTTTAACTGCTAATTTAGTGATTTCATTAAAAGCAATTCTGCATTTTTCATTTTCTTTTATTTCAAGAACATTAGCAAGATGCCAGGATATCGCCTCTCCTTCACGATCAGGGTCAGTAGCAAGATATATTTTATCTGAATTTTTTGCTTCTTTTTTCAGTTTGCTTAGAAGCTCTCCTTTTCCCCTAATGGTAATATATTTTGGTTCAAAATTATGTTCAATGTCTACTCCCATTTGACTTTTCGGTAAATCCCGCAAATGTCCCATAGAAGCAAGAACTTTATAATTTTTTCCCAAATACTTTTTAATCGTTTTTGCTTTTGCAGGAGATTCTACAATCACAAGATAACTAGCCATTCTTTTCCTCCTTTTTAATTTCTGATATATCACTGAACAAACTTAATTTTTCTCTTTTTTACAAGTCAGCCGTTTAAAATTTAAAGCTGATTTACTAACGCAAAATATTTACCCGGGATTTGCGCAACAAGCCCTTTCACTTCCAACAAAGTCAAAATAGAATTTATTTTTTGCATACTATATCCTAACTTTCTACATAATTCATCTATATGTATTGGCGTAGTTGATAAATGACTAATTATTATTTTTTCTTCATTAGATAAATCTAAATATACTGAATCGTTTATTTTTGTTATTCCATTATTAGTATTACATAATTCTATATTATTAATCGGCAGTTCTTCCAACACATCTTCGACGCATGTAACCATTTTAGCACCTTGCTTTATTAAATTATTGGTCCCAATACTATTATAATTATCAATATTTCCCGGTACCGCAAAAACATCCCTACCCTGCTCCAAAGCAAAATCCGCTGTAATAAGTGAACCGCTTCTTTCCCCCGCTTCCACTACTACGGTTCCATAAGCTAATCCACTAATAATTCTATTCCGCGCAGGAAAATTTCCTGGTTTTGGATATGTACCCGGGGGAAATTCAGATATAACTGCTCCATTATTTATAATATACTCCATAAGTTTAGTATTTTCTTTCGGATATACAATATCAACACCACACCCTAGAACAGCTATTGTTTTTTTTCCAGCTTTTAAAGCACCTTTATGTGCGCTGGTATCTATCCCTCTTGCCATACCGCTTACAACAGTTATTCCCTTTTCCGCCAACTGATAAGAAAGCTTCTCAGCCACATTTTGTCCATATAAAGAAGCTTTCCGCGAACCTACTATTGAGATACATATCGCATCACATGGTGGCAAATTTCCCTTAACGTATAATACATAGGGTGGATCATAAATATTTTTTAATTCCTGAGGATATCGAGGGTCCTTAAATGTAATTGCTTCAATTCCTAATTTTTCTAAATCAGAAAGAATTTTTTCAGCTTTATCTAAACTTTTATTTGTATAGCTGTAAATATCTTGCTCACTAAGCATATCTGCACACTTTAAATCCAATTTAGTGGCATTCCATATCTGTTCGGGACTTTCAAATACTTTTAAAGCTTTAGTAATTTTAATACTTCCAATCCCTGAAAGATTGGTCAACCACAACCAATATTTTAGTTTATCCATCACCAAGCCTCCACAAAACATACATTACACATGCATTATTTTGGAAAAACAAATTTGACTTCGTCAATTTGTTCTTGTGTGCTATATAAAGTTACATTCTACACTACTATAAAAAATCCTTCCTGTAAAGTTATTTTTCTCAACCTCACCAAAGGTTAGATGCTTTACAGGAAGGATTTATCGCATTCGTTGTCTTACTACCTCATACATTAATATACCGGACGCTATACCTGCATTTAATGATTCAGCCTGACCTATTATTGGTATTTTTACTAGATAATTTGATAGTTCAATTACCGGGCGGGATATGCCGTTGGCTTCATTTCCTATAACAATGACGATCCCCTTTTTCATATCGATATCAAAGTAATAGGTTGAAGTAGCAAGGTATCCTGAAATAATATGCAGTCTTTTTTGTTTTAAAAAAAGTAAAGTTTCTACGGTATCTTCACATTTAATAATGGGCATATGAAATAATGAGCCCATGGTAGAACGCACTGTTTTGGGGTTGTACACATCTACACATCCTTTAGATAAAATTACCCCATCAGCTCCTGCGGCATCTGCTGTCCTTATGATTGTTCCCATATTGCCTGGATCCTGTACACCGTCACAAAAAACATAAAAAGGTGCATTGTTTTTATGAACCAACTGTTGAATAGAATACCATTTAATAGGTGCAATACCGAGAATCCCCTGTGGTGTCTGTGTATAAGAAATTTCTTTAAACATTTGGTCGTTAAATTTATATACTTTAATCCTCTGTTCAAGGAATAACTTTAAGATTTCATCACTGTTTTCATACTTTAAAAAACTATCACTAATTGCTACAGCATTGATTTTCACAGAAGAATTCAATGCATCTTTGACTAATTTTATTCCTTCTATAACAAATTCATTATTTTTTTCCCTATAGCTTTTTACGCCTAAGGACTTCACATGTTTAAAAAATTTATTTGTTTTACTGGTAATTTCAGTAAACATAAAAAATTACCTTCTCCTTATTGTTTTTTTTCTAATTTATTAAGACTTAGAGTAAAATTATAGTTGGCAAATAAAATAGGCTACCGGTTTAGGGTAGCCTGGAGCATAATCATCCTGTATAATATTAATTGTCCAAAAAAAC
>JASGMB010000030.1 GCA_030156665.1 Clostridiales bacterium | reverse complement strand
ATATCCTGTTAGGTCTTCAATAATTTCATCAACCGTAATTTCTTTACCACCTTTAGGATCCCATGTATCCCTATTATGACAGTATAGACATCTAAGGGGGCATCCCTGTGTAAAGACAATATATCTGATGCCCGGCCCATCCACAGTACCAAACGTCTCAATGGAATGTATTCTACCTTTTACCGACTCTGTCATATGATATCACTCCACTCTAATTAGCTGACAGTATACAGTGTACAGCTGACAGTTATATGGCATAGTATCGTTAAATTGCCTTAAAATGTTCATAGAAATGAATGTTTTCACTTCAGTTAAACTTTACGATTGTAACTGTACACTGTCAACCAGTCTATATCTTGTGATGGAAAGTCCTATTAATTACGTCCATCTGCTGTTTTCTTGTTAATTTTATAAAGTTAACTGCATAACCAGAAACGCGTATTGTAAGCTGAGGATATTTTTCAGGATGTTCCATCGCATCCAACAGCGTCTCTTTTTCAAATACATTGACGTTGATATGATGCCCACCTTTGCTAAAATATCCATCCAGTAAAGCCTTAAGGTTGGCTATCCTTTCATCTTTATCCTTTCCTAATGCTTTTGGTATAATAGAAAAAGTATAAGAAATACCATCCTGAGCATATTCATAAGGCAGCTTTGCAATGGAGCTCAATACTGCCAAAGCACCTTTTACATCTCTACCATGCATCGGGTTTGCTCCAGGTGCAAGCGGTTCCCCTTCTTTTCTTCCATCCGGCGTATTTCCTGTTTTTTCACCATAAACAACATTAGAAGTAATTGTTAAAATAGAAAGTGTCGGCATGGAGTCTCTGTAAGTTCTCTGCTTCCTCAGTTTATTCATAAACATTTTAACTACATGTGTGGCGATGCTGTCTACATGGTCATCGTTATTTCCAAACTTAGGATAATCCCCTTCAACTTTATAGTCTACCACAATGCCTTCTTCATTTCTAATGGTTTTTACTTTTGCATATTTGATTGCACTGAGAGAATCGACAACAACCGATAGACCGGCAATTCCGCAGGCCATCGTTCTAAAAACTTCTCTATCATGCAGTGCCATTTGAATTCTCTCATAGGCATATTTATCATGCATATAATGAATTAAGTTCAGAGTATTCATGTATAATCTTGCAACCCAGTCCAATATTGTATCAAACCGCTCCATTACTTCATCATAATCAAGGTATTCTGATGTGATAGCACAAAACTTCGGTCCTACCTGAATACCTGTCACTTCATCTCTACCGCCGTTAATTGCATAGAGCAATGCTTTTGCAAGATTACATCTTGCACCAAAAAACTGCATCTGCTTCCCAATTCTCATTGCAGATACACAGCAAGCAATTCCATAGTCATCGCCATAATGTCGTCTCATAATATCGTCACTTTCATATTGAATGGAGCTGGTATCTATAGAAACCTTAGTACAGAATTTTTTAAAGTTTTCCGGCAAATTCACCGACCACAGCACTGTCATATTAGGTTCAGGCGCCGGTCCCAAATTATATAACGTATTTAAAAATCTAAAGGATGTTTTGGTAACCAATGTTCTTCCATCAAGACTCATGCCGCCAATACTTTCAGTAACCCAGGTAGGATCTCCGCTGAACAGCTTATCGTATTCAGGTGTACGTAAGAATCTTACAATTCTGAGCTTTATAACAAATTGGTCTATAAGCTCTTGTGCCTCTTCTTCGGTTAATTTTCCTTCTTTCATATCTTTTTCAATATATATATCCAAGAAAGTTGATACCCTACCTAAACTCATTGCTGCACCGTTCTGTTCTTTAATCGCCGCGAGATAGGCAAAATATAGCCACTGTACTGCTTCTGTCGCATTGGTAGCCGGCATGGATATATCAAAACCATAATTTTGGGCCATTTCTTTCAACTCATGAAGTGCTTTTATCTGTTCAGTTACTTCTTCTCTTGCTCTGGTAACCGTTTCATCAAAATAATCATACTCCAGCATTGTTTTTTCTTCTTCTTTTTCCTTAATAAGGTAATCTACACCATATAGTGGTACCCTGCGATAATCACCGATGATTCTACCCCTTCCGTAGGCATCGGGCAATCCTGTTATAATTCCCGCTTTCTTTGCCCTTCTCATTTCAGGAGTATATACGTCATAGACTCCATCGTTATGTGTTTTTCTATACTTTGAAAAAATTTCTATTATATCGGGGTCTATGTCGCATCCATACGCCTCACAGCCTTTAAGAACCATTCTAATACCTCCAAAAGGCATAATCGCTCTTTTCAACGGTGCATCGGTTTGCAGGCCGACAATGGTTTCATTTTCTTTGTCAATATATCCCGGTTCATGAGAAGTAATGGTAGAGATAGTATGCCCGTCTACGCCTAAAACGCCTCCATTTTTTCTTTCTTTTTCTAATAATTCGCTAACTTTTGCCCATATTTTTTTTGTTTTTTCTGTAGACCCTACGAGAAAACTGTCATCTCCTTCATAAGGCGTTACATTACGATTAATAAAGTCCCTTACATCTATTTCTGAAGACCAGTTTCCTTTCTTAAAACCTTTCCAAGCATCCATTTGATTCCACCTCTTTGGTTATTTTATGGTTTATCAATTTTTTGGTTAAAGCTTTTCTTTATAACACATAGGAAATTATATCGATAACCAATATATAAATTTAAAATAAATGAATGTAGTTATCGATGAAGTTCGTATAAACCTTTGTATTTTGTGGATAAATTTATTTATAATTTCCGTCATGTGTTTCAAAAAAGTCAACCTTGAGAATCTTTTATAAAAAGACTTTTTTATTTTATTTATACCCATTTTTGCTTTAAACAAATCTAAATTATTATCATTTACAAATTTTTAAATATTCTTATAATGAAGCAACTTTAAAAATAAATATTTAGTTTTAAAGTTGCTTCATTTCATACATTAATTTATCTTAAATTTAGATATTGGTTATTGATAAAATTTATTTTATATGACTGGAACTTTTTTAAAAATAGGAAAGTCTATAAAAGTAAAAATTAATTAAGAGGTGATGAAAATTGAAAAGAAAAATGGCTCTGTTCCTATGTATACTCATGCTTTTTACTACTCTAATACCTACATATGCATTTGCCAAAAGCAGTAATGATAAAGGGCTACAAGAAGCGATTACAACTGCTAAAAGGATTTTTTCTATTCCCGATGACTTGACTGAATTCAACTATAATGTCAACACAGAAGGTAGTAAAAAAATTTGGTACTTAAACTGGAACAGTAAAGAAGGTTCTGAAGGCAGCATAAGTATCAGAATAGACGACCAAGGCACTGTTCTCAGCTACCATCATTATAAGTATTATAATTATGAACAAAAAAAGTTTCCGAAAGTAAGTAAAAAGGAAGCTCAGCTTAAAGCCGAAGAATTTATTAAAAAAGTAAATCCTGATATTTTGTCCGAGGTAAAACTTATCGACAATACTCAAAATTCTCTAATGTCTCCTACATATTATTTTAATTTTATTAGAACAGTCAACGGCATTCCTTTTTACGAAAACAATATTTTTATAGAAGTAAACCGTGAAACCGGTGACGTACAAAATTACTATTACAATTGGGCAGACAATCTGGTTTTCCCGGATGTAAAAGATGCGATTTCCTTGCAAGAGGCACAAAAGGCATATCAGGAAAAATTAGGGTTGCAACTTACATATAAATATACTTTCGATGAAGAAACGCTGAAACCTTATGCTGCATATACAGCCAAATATAATTCCAACTACTGCATTGATGCCATAACTGGTGAAAAAATCAATATGACCTCGGTTTATCGCGTTCCATATGGTGAATATGGTGATGCAGCCATGAAGCTAAAAGAAGAAAGCAAAGCGGCTAGACCCACTCTATCTCCTGAAGAATTAAAAGCAGTAGAAGAAGTTTCTAAATTTCTCAGTCAGCAGAAAGCTGAAAAAATAGCAAGAGATTTCAAACCACTAGGATTAACCAAAGATTTTAAACTAACCAGCACTAGTCTATCCAGAGACTGGCCATTGAAAAAAGATTTTACGTGGCATCTATACTTTACAAAAGATCCAAAAGACAAAAATAACGAATACAGATATGCAAATATACGGATAGATGCCCAAACCGGTGAAATTAAAAGCTTCTATATCAATAATCTTTATAAAGATGGCGATACGGCAAAATTTGACGAATCTGCTTCAAAAGCGGCTGTAGAAAAGTTTTTGAAAGAATTCAAACCTGTTAAATTTAATGATACTAAATTTGATGACAGTTATCAAGATTACTATCAACCGTATATCAACCCGGAAAAAGAAAAACCTTTGCAGTATACTTTTAGGTATATTAGAACAGTAAACGGTATTCCATTCCCTGATAATTCATTAGTGGTAGGCTTTAATGCTGTAACCGGAAAAATTATTCGCTTTGAAATGAATTGGTTTGATTTGGATTTTCCATCTGTAGATAAAGCTATTTCTCTGGATAATGCCTATCAAGCAATGTTTGAGCAAATAGGCCTTCAACTTCAGTATAAAATCCAATACACCGATGAATTACAATATAAGATAGGCCCCCAATACTTAGATAAACCAAAAGAAGTAAAGCTTGTCTATACGGTTAATCCTGATAAACCTTTAATTTTGGATGCTTATACAGGCTCCATTTTGGATTACAGCGGTAAGCCCTATGAAGAAAAAAATAAGCCGATAGAATATACTGATATAACCGGACATTTTGCCCAAGAGCAAATAACAACTTTAGCTGAATATGGTATCGCTTTAAAAGGTCCGGAATTCAAACCCGACCAGCAAATTACCCAAAAAGATTTCTTCTTTTTGCTAACAAAAACTTTAAATTATTATGTGTTGTTTACGTCTGAAGATGATGAAAAAGAGATAGAACAAATGTACCAGTTCTTAAAAAGGGAAGGGATTATAAAAGAGGGCGAGCAATCTCCAACATCATCTGTAACCAGAGAAGACAGTGTTAAATTTATTATTCGGGCATTGAAATATGACAAAGTTGCTGATATAAAAGGCATTTACAACTACCCTTTCAAAGATATCAAAGCGTTAAATCCCGAATTAATAGGATATATCACAATTGCTCATGGACTGAACATTATCAATGGAAATAACGGATACTTTAATCCTAAAAATGAACTGACCAGGGCTGAGGCTGCAGTAATGATTTATAATTATTTACAAAGATAATTTCAATAGGTTTCACTGTAATACAGTGAAACCTATTTTTATACGCAAAATATCTAAATAGATGTACCATGATAAATTTTTACGATATGTATCCTTCCTTCTTTTATCAGTACCAAAACACCAATGCATATTGCCTATAAAACCAAGGGTTCCCTTCCCTAACCTTTAATTGCAATACTGCATTGTTTGTTGTAATTTATTGGCCAGTTCTTCGCCTTTTAGTATAGAAACAATTGCAAAAGCAAACTCTGCTGCTGTCCCTGGGCCTTTAGAAGTAATGAATTTACCACTTACATTGACACGATTATCTTGAATAACAGCTCCTTTTAGATATTTTTCAAAACCGGGATAACAAATGGATTGTACATTTTTTAAATATCCTTTATTTCCGAGGATCATAGGAGCAGCACAAATCGCTGCAATCCACTTATTATGGTCTACAGCATATTTCAAAAGTTCTTGTACTTTTTCATTCTGCTCAAGATTTGTTGTTCCCGGCATTCCTCCCGGTAAAATCAACATATCCATATTCTCTGCTTTTATGCTGTCTATGAAGCAATCAGCTTTTACAGGTATATGATGAGCTCCCGTTACCATTTCATTTTGAATGGAAACCGTTTTCAGCTCAATACCTGCACGTCTCAATACATCTATTACTGTAATTGCTTCGATTTCCTCAAAACCATCTGCTAAAAAAATATATACCATTGTATTCCTCCTTTGAACTTTAAAATATAAACACTTAAAATGCTATTACAAGTCCACCTCATTCGCATAAACAGAATTTATTCCTGTCGCTTTAACAATAATCATGTCTTTAAATTTACTTTTTTAACTTCGTCCTTAAGTAAAAGGATCTTCGATATACCGAATTGACTTCCTTAGTAATAATCATTAATAAAGTTATTTTGTTTTTTAAACAACTTTTCTGCTCGCTCAATATTTTGTATGTTAGAAGTATGCAATACTCCCATTTGATACGCCTGCATAGGAGAGATAAAACCCATTGCCAGCTGTGCCAATACATTAATTGAACAAGATAGAACCATTTCATCATTTTTATGAATGATTTGTTTTTTGTTTACTTGCCCGTTGAAGATACTAAATGTGCCCGTGTTCCAATCTATCAATGGATCCTCTATATAAAAAACAAGGTCAGGCGCTTTGGGTGTCATGTCATAAAGTAAGCAAAGTAATTTTTCAACATCTAGCACTCTTACCATTACAAAAGGGTTTAGAATGATATCACGTCTTGGCTCTGAAAGAGATATAAATGTCATATCATCAATCGGAGCCTTCCATGTAACCTTTTCTGCCTGGGCAGCATGAGCATAGACAAACCATAAAAGGCCTCGATATGCATCACTATTAATAAAACCCATTTCATGGACATTAAATACTCCTGCATTCAAATGATACAGAATATATCCTTCAGGATTGCCATTCTCTCCTTCAAGAATATAAGCCATTCCTCCTTCAAAAGAATGATCGGTGAAAATACATGTCCAATCTTTTTTACTTCTTACGATAGATCCATTCTTGTCTGCAATAAATTTCTCATATATACTCATCATAGCATCTATGTCGCTATTGATATTCACCGGTCTTAATCTACCATATCTCTTGGCTATTGGTTTTAGGTCCGACATCTGAATTTTATAAAACTTTTGATAATAACAGGTTTCCCAACCATATTTTCTGTAGAAATTATATTGAAAAGGTAAAAGGATGTTGAGCACATTTCCTCGTTCACGCATAATTTCCACAGCTCTTTTAAGTAAAATTTTCATATATCCCTTGCCCCGTACCTCCGGAAGGGTTGCTGCACCTACGACATACGATATATCTAAGAGTCTACCGTGAAAATTTAATTGATAGGGCAGCATCTGAAGACTGGATACAGGAATTTCATCTTCATATACTGCAAGTGTATTGTAATCTCTATATTTTTCTTCAAAATACCAAGAGAGAAAAGGATCTTTATCCCTAAAGCAGTAACGCCACATGTCTTTAATCATAGATTTGTGTTTCGAATCTACAAATCTTACATCCATCTTCATATCTCCTATTCGTTCAACGTTGCAATATGCTTTTCTACCATTCTCACTGGCCTGTAAGAACGCTTAGCTTTTCGAAGTCCCGGTATACCCATATCTTCCTCACGATTGATATATTTGACATGACTCCACTCAGTTTCGCAAAATTTTTGATTAATGAGTGCATATGATCCCTGCATATCCGGGTCTGCTTTCTCTACATGGATTACAGCCATATCGTCAGTAAATTGTTCACCAAATGTAAAAGCGATCACCTTACCATCTACTTTAATGACTCCACCCTTAAACTTTAATCTTTCAAAATGATTCAGCGCCCTCAAAATAGCTTCTTTTTCATACATAAGACTCTCACTTTCCTCGCAGTTCTTTTTACGGCACCATTCATCAGCTGCTGCGATACATTCATCGATTAAGTTCACTGTAAGAGGATAGTAGGTGTAATGGTAAGTGGATACAAATTTGTTAATATGATTTCTCTTTGCATGAAATTTTTTTCCTTTAAGATGAATAAGGTCAGAACTAAGATAAACATAGTCCGATATATTTAAATCAAAAGTAAAAGTAAATCGGTCAGGGAAAGCACTCTCAATCTGATGAATCATATCCTTCGTAAGTGCTTTCATAATTAGCCGCTTGCCCTGCTGTTTAAAATGCGTCATCAGTTCTTGAATGACCGATTTAATATCTCCTGTACCTATCGGCATCAGCGTAAAAGGGTCATTGTTCTTGTATTGTGCAAAAATACATAGAAAATCGTTTATAATAGCATATTTAATATTAAAACAGTTACGCCACATAAACAAATTGGTAAAAGTAAATTCTGACGTCTCATATTGCTTTATGGAAAAATATTTATCAAACAGCTCTTTACTGTCAATTGTAATATCTGATAATTCAATCATTTGTTCAACTCCTGATGAAAAATTTTATCTATTAATAATTCTACCATTAGATTATAACAATTAAACTTAAATTTTTCAATTAAAGCCAAATTTTAAGGATATGTATAATGCATCTCATTCTCAAATGATAATTAATATCTGTAAAATTAACAGTTGCAAATATTTATTTTTTAGCATATAGTATATATTATTCAACTTAATTTTGTTGTCAATTGAAAACGAGGTGCTAATATGGATAACCAAACAAGATTTGAGATAGGAAATAAAATATCTCAAATTACTATTATAGCTAATATATCGCTAACTATTGTAAAAGTTATCATAGGTGTTATCGCAAACAGTACTGCAATGATTGCCGATGGCATCCACTCTCTTTCAGACGTATTGAGTACCATTGCAGTAATAGTCGGTCTTAAAATATCAAAAAAGTCTGAAGATGAAACACATCCCTATGGCCACGAAAAAATTGAGCCTATTATGGCAAAACTACTTGCTACCATATTATTTATTACAGCAGTATTCATTGGATATAAAGGAATTCAAATCATTATACATAGGGATTTTTCTCCTCCCCATACGGTAGCTATATATGCCGCAATACTATCCATTGCAGCCAAAGAATGGATGTATCAATATACCGTAAAAGGTGCAAAAAAAATTGAGAGTACAGCATTAATGGCAGATGCTTGGCACCATCGTTCCGATGCTTTTTCATCCATAGGAGCGCTGATAGGCATCGTAGGTGCAACAATGGGCTATCCAATATTAGACCCTTTGGCTTCCTTAGTGATTTGTGTTGTGATAGGAAAAGTATCTGTAGAAATTTATCTGCAAGCCGTTAAACAGTTAATTGATCATGCCGGAGATACAGAAACAATTGAAGACATTCGAAAAGATATTTTGAATACCGATGGAGTTATTCAAATTGATGACTTAAAAACGCGGGTACATGCAAACAAACTATATGTTGATGTAGAATTTTCAGTAGACAAGAATTTATCAGTTTCAGCTGCACACGAAATTGCCGAACGAGTACATGATATTATCGAAAAGAATCAAAAAAACGTTAAACATTGCATGGTTCACGTTAACCCTTACGAAAGCTGAAAATATTTTTAATAAAAAAGGCTTCTTAAAAAGTATTCTTAAATGAAGCCTTTTTTGAAACGCAAATATACCTCTCATTTACAATATACTATTTACTTTATCATAAATCTCTTTATGAATTTCTTCTATTGTTTTTAATCTGTCATCTTGTACACAGCTAATTTTATTCCAGGCATATTTTTTCGCTATATATAAAGCATTATTATAGGAATGAATAAGATATTCTTTATTTCTTTCGTGAATATCTTTATCGTTTGTTCCCGTAAACTTATTTGCTCGCTCTTTCATCAATTGCTGACTAAATTTTGGCGGCATATCTAAGAAAATCACACAATCGGGTATAGGGAGTTGATACAAGTTGAATTCTAAATTCCACAGCCAGTCCAAAAACTTATCCTTCTCAGCACCTTCCATTTTTACAGCCTGATGTACCATGTTAGAAGTTGTGTATCTATCAGCTATGATAATTCCCCTAGTCATATAAAATTTTTCCCATTCTTTTTTATAAGACGCATATCTATCAACGGCATAAAAAGTAGAAGCAACATAAGGATTTACATCCTCCGGTTTCTTACCAAAATCCCCATTCAGATACATTTTCACTAAAGCTGATGAATCACTTTTATAGTTAGGGTATTCAACCTTTTTTACATGATAGCCTTCTGCTGCCAGTCTATTATATAATTTTTCCGCTTGTGTAGCCTTTCCACTTGCATCTGAACCTTCAATTATGATTAATTTGCCTTTCATTGTCCCCCCACCTTCATGAATGTGTCAGTACTAGAATTTAATTATAATGTTTTCTTGCATCTATTTCAACACAATACAAAAAGTGAAGGGTGCATTTAATTTATTTGAAGAATATTCTTCAAGTAAAAAACATACGCCCCTTTCATCATCATATCAAAATTCACCATAATCTAGTTAAAAGATTGTTAGCTCAATTTTTTATTCATTACTCTCATCGCATTTAAAACAGCAATTAAAGCCACACCTACATCTGCAAAAACTGCTTCCCACATTGTAGCCATTCCAATCGCTCCAAGTAATAACACCAATCCTTTAACACCCAGTGCAAATATTATATTTTGCCATACAATATATCTTGTTCTATTGGCTATTTTTATTGCGCTCGCCAATTTTGACGGCTCATCCGTCATTAACACTACATCGGCAGCTTCAATTGCAGCATCAGAACCTAACCCCCCCATTGCTACACCGATATCTGCTCTCGCAAGTACCGGAGCGTCATTAATGCCGTCACCTACAAATACCAACTTTCCTTTAGAAGTCTTTTGCTGCTCTAACATTTCTAGCTTCTCAACCTTTTGGTGCGGCAGCAGTTCTGCATACACTTCATCTAGCCCCAACTGTTTTGCAATTTTAACTCCTACTGTTTCATTATCTCCTGTCAGCATTACAAGTTTTTTGATTCCTATATCTTTAAGTGCCTTAATAGCTGCAGCCGAATCTTTTTTTATTTCATCGGAAATTACAATGTAACCGGCATATTGTCTATCCACTACTACATGAACAATAGTGCCCATCACATCCACATCATCAAATTTTATATTTTCCTGATTCAGCAGCTTAGTATTCCCTACAAGTACTTCTTTACCTTTTACATTCACTTTTACGCCATAACCGGACATTTCATCATAGCGCTCAATTGCATCTTTATCAACTTCTTTACCATAAGCTCTTAAAATTGAAGTGGCTATCGGGTGATTGGAATAACTTTCTGCAAAGGCGGCATACTCTAATATCTGCTCTTTTGTGATATCGCCTTTCACCTCTATTTCTGCAACATTAAATACACCTTTTGTCAATGTACCCGTCTTATCAAATACAACAGTATCTACCTTATTTAATGCTTCTAAGTAATTGCCACCCTTTACTAGAATACCATTTTTAGATGCCCCTCCGATACCGCCGAAGAAACTAAGGGGGATAGATACCACTAATGCACAAGGGCAGGACACTACTAGAAATATTAATGCCCTATATATCCAATCGGAAAACGTAGCGCCTTTAATCACCAACGGTGGTATAAATGCCAAAGCAAGTGCTACATAAACAACCACTGGCGTATAATATCTTGCAAACTTTGTAATAAAGTTCTCTGTCGGCGCTTTCTTGCTGCTTGCATTTTGAACCAAATCCAATATTTTGGACACTGTAGATTCATTATATTCCTTTGTCACCTCAACGGTTAATAGCCCGTTCTTATTGATAAATCCTGCTAAAACTTCTGTTCCTCTTTCAACTTCCCTCAGTACCGATTCACCGGTTAAAGCGGATGTATCTACCATTGAGTATCCGTCTACCACTTTACCGTCAAGGGGAATCTTTTCTCCCGGCTTTACCAAAATAATATCTCCAATAGTAACCTCTTCTGGAGAAACTTTTTTAATTTCTTCCCCTGTTTTAAGATTAGCATAATCCGGTCTGATATCCATTAATGCAGTAATAGACCTACGTGAACGATTTACAGCCATATCCTGAAAGAACTCTCCAATCTGGTAGAACAGCATAACTGCTACTCCTTCTGGAAATTCCTTAACAGCAAATGCACCAATTGTAGCAATACTCATCAGGAAGTTCTCATCAAACATCTGCCCCCTGGTTATATTTTTTGCCGCTTTTAGTAACACTTCGCCTCCCACCAGAAGATAGCTAATGAAATACAGGGTAAGCTCTGTCCAAAAAGAAAATTTAAAAGCAACAGCTATTCCAAAAAAAGCAGTTCCTATAATTAATCTTATGATTTCCTTTTTATGGTTTTCTTGTTCCGTGCCATGCTGGTCAATATTCTTATTTTCTACAACTACGACATGGGGTTCCAATTGTTTTACAATCGCTTTGATTTTATTGATGATTTGCTCTACTTGATTAATATCTTCTGCTTCAATGGTTAATGTTTTGGTAGCAAAGTTCATGGCAGTAGCCTTTACGCCATTGATCTCATTTACCTGTCTTTCAATTTTTACTGCACAACTTGCACAATTTAAACCTTCTAGTACTAATACTTTTTTAATGAATGCCTTCACTTCGACCCCTCCTTTAATTGATTGACTTATGTCTTTTTTCATGTTTTATTGAATATTATATACAAACGCATGAATATATGTTCATACGTTTATTGTATTCCTAATAGATCAATAAGTCAATACCGTCAATAAAAAAGTGAACCTAACCTTCCTAAAAGAATCTTCGATTCTAAACTCCGGGCATAAAGCCCGAGGTATTTTTCAAGGTAGATTCTCTTGAAACTTTATGCAGCAGAAAACCTGACCCCTAAGGGGTCAGGTTTTCTGCTGCAGTCGTTATAAAAATTTATTTCTCATCTCCTGCTGCTTCCCACAGGTAAGCTTTCCTTCTTTACATTTTCCAAATACACAAGACGGGAGTGCTCTTTCATATAAAATATTAGACATGCTTCTTAAAATCATTAATTTTTTTATAGCCAACTCTCGAATTTCCCATTGTGCATTATTACATATTCTTTCTGCTAACATTGTAAAGTCAATCCTTGCATTTGTTGAAATGATTAATTTTATTTGGTCACAATTTAATATGAAAGAAAAAGCTTTATCCTGTCCATAATTTTTTAATATATAAAGCCTAAAATCTTTAAATGTTTCTACCAAATCTAAATATTCTTGATAAAATACAGAATTTTTAATACTTGGTGGAACAAGTACAGGTCTTGCCGGGTCTAAAATAATATTACACAAATCCTCTCTATGATTTTCAGAGAGCCTGTGGCGAATTTGCTGATGGTAAGTTACCATACTGCACATCATCCCGAATGTCGTTCTAGCTTGCTCAGCTATGCTCTCATGTCCATATCCCAACACTCTTTTAGCTACGCCTTTCGCTTTACTATCGGCTTCACCACCCCATGCCATTAAAGTTTCCGAAGGTGTTCTTGCCTGTGTGCTGGTTAATGCGCCGAGCCCCACCTTTAGGTCTAAATTATTAAAAGCAGTTAATAGCACCATGTTATTTTCCGTATCGATTTTTTTCATATCTTCATCATATAAATTTTCAATAAGTGCTTTATTTTTATCGCTGTCACAAGCTTTAGGCAATAAGTAAATTAAATTATTTGGCAGATAAGCACAGAGCTCTTTTTTAAAATCACTAAAAATATTCAAATATTTCTTATCATTCATTAAACAAAACAACTGACACAGTTTATCTCCGGTCATTGTTACAGATACATTGGTTTTTGTAGAAAGCGGTAAAATATATCTTGCATCTTCAATCGGTATTCCATATTTATAATTTTCAATTTTAGGTCTTCCCTTAAAATCTCCGTCTTTTAATTCTGACATTCTTTTATACAAATCAAATGCCTTTTCGGTTAATGCTTTTGCCAGCTTATTATCCTCTTCCGATAATGCCGGTAATATGTATCCATCTTCTTTTATTGCTACATATCTTTGGCTTTGCTGAACATATGAGTCTTTCATTTCACATAGCAACATACTCTGAACTCTATCTATTCCTTCAGCAACAAATGAAATGTTAATTGTTTTTAAAGCTTCTTTTAGAGATTTTTCGTCTAAAAATTTAATATTATTTTTTTCTATCCACAATTCTATTTTATCCAATCCGGTATGTTCAAAATTGGTAATTTTCAATGATTTGCCCCCTTTAACGTATGTTCATTCATTAAAAGCAAAATTAAAAATTCATTGCTGTCGTCTACCTTTCAAAACAACAGTAAAAGCAAATTTGGGTAACGCTAACATGCGCTTATACCTCCACGGTTCTTTCATCAATCGGTAAAACCATTCCAAGCCAAGTTTTTGATATATTTCAGGTGCTCTTTTTACTTTGCCTGCAAAAACATCCAAACTGCCTCCTATACCCATGCACACTTTTGTATTGAGCTTATCACGATTGTGATAAATCCACTTTTCCTGCTTGGACATTCCTAAACAAACAAAAAGTATATCTGGATTGGTTTTATTAATTTCTTCAATCACGCGCTGTTCATCTTGTTGATTAAAATACCCATCATGTGTCCCTACAATCTTAATACCCGGATACTGCCGTTCTAAATTTTGTTTGGCTGTCTCTGCAACACCGGGAACTCCACCCAATAAAAATAGTGAATATGGTTTTTGGGGTAACTTTTCGATAATTCTTTTGGCTAGATCAAATCCTGCAACTCTTTCCTTAAGCGGTTTTCCTAATAATCTGGAAGCATAAACTACACCTATTCCGTCAGCAATATTTAAATCTCCTGCATTCAATACTGTCCTTAAATGTTCATCTTCACGGGCTGCCATAATCATTTCTGAGTTTGGTGTAAAAACCATATGGTTTTTATCTTCTTCAAGAAAACGCCATATTTTTGCTTCTGCCTGGTTTAAAGTCATTAAATCTATACAAGTGCCTAATACATCTATTGTACTTCTCATCATTTCACCTGCTTTTCTACGCATTTATAAAAAAGTCTTTTTATAAAAATTTTTCAAAGTTGACTTTTTTGAAACGCATTTAACGGAAAGTGTAAAATTAAGGAAAAAATATACTTTCCTATGCGTTATAAAAAAGTCTTTTTATAAAAATTTTTCAAAGTTGACTTTTTTGAAACGCATTTAACGGAAAGTGTAAAATTAAGGAAAAAATATACTTTCCTATACGTTATAAAAAATTTTCAAGGTTGACTTTTCGTTTTTCAGTAATAATATTATCATAAAATGATTCCACTCACAATAAATGTATATTATATAATGAAGATATAAAAAGGGCCCATGATGATCTGCACTACAGCTAATATAAATACCTGCATACCTATATGCAATCTCTCAATTGCACACAAGCATTAAAATATCTACACTAACCTTTGTTCGACTAATATTAAGCCTAATAGATGACCTAATATTAATCTTTAGCCAATTATTACAAAGCCTTTTGCAAATAGAAAGGAAAATTTACATAAAGTTTAAAAACCTCATCACAAAGTTCTTAAACTTTAAAAAGACCTTGTAACAATTTTGGCTCGACCATCATGAACCCTACACTTATATTATGACCTGTTCACTTTATTATATGTTATGTAAATTTTGTATAATTTGTTTAATTAAGCAGTTATTGATTATCTCAATCTTTTTATACAATATACAATTCTTTATCAAATAGCTTTTCAAAAGTTTTATTATTCTTCATCGCCGCTGCAATCTCTAAATCAGGACTATTATTCGATTTCACCATCATCTGGACACTATCATCGGTAATATAACATACTACATCTTCAATACTTCCATATTCATTTCTGTCCAACTTTTCCGCAATACGTACAAATAAACTCAACTTTTTTATTACCTCATAATCACTTTTGTTGATTAAAAGTTCATACTCTTTCCAATTCTGTTTAAAGTCTTCATTTTCATGCATTCCAACTATAAAGGCACACATTACCAACTCTTTATTGGTTAACCCGTTTATTCTTGAATTTAAAACTAAATAGAAGCCATGTTTATGATGATTATAGTAATCAACATACATCCCTATATCATGTAGCAAAGCACTTGCATACAATAATTTTCTAATATCATCTCCAAAGTCATGTAATTTTTTCAATTGATCAAACAGTGATAATGCCAACTTTTGTACTTGATAGCTATGGGTTATATTTGCATCATAATTTTTCAATGTATTTTCAATGCTATGAATGAGCACATTTTCTACAATTTCGTCTTTATATCCACATGCTTTCAAGTAAGCTTTAAAAAACACCCCTTCTCTCAGACCATTTCCACTGATCACTAACTTATCTGATTGAAGGTAATCCATTAGACTTTTGACTGGTACCAAACCTGCAGCAATGATATCAGCTCGGTCTTTGCTCACGCCGGGGATATTTTTTCTATCTTCAGCACTGGTATTCGCTACTTTATCGTATGCAGCTGTCACTTCATCGGCAGACAATTGATAATTATGGAGACTTTCAAGTGGAAAACCAATTTTCTTTTTATCTATCTTAGCCAACGTTCTTATTGCACCGCCGACACCAACGACGGGCAGTCCTTTCGCCTGTTCCAGCCATGGAATGTTCGCTAACTGTTTTTGCATAAATTCTTCTGTCGATGCTTGTATTGCCTTACATCTGTCTGACCCATTATCATCTTTAGGTTGGAATTTTTCAGTTAAGACTACTGCTCCATAAGGTAGGCTTACAACATTTTTCATTCTTCTGTTTTCCACTAAAATGAATTCTGTACTGGCTCCACCCGTATCTATAATAACACAATTATCTATATCTATGGTATTGATTACACCAACATAATCATAATACCCTTCATCTTCACCGGATATCACGGTAAACTCATAACCTGTTTCTATTTTGACTTTGTCCAGAAAAAATTGTTGATTTGCAGCATTTCGTACAGCTGCTGTAGCTACGGTAATCACTTTATCTACTTTATGTGCTTCTATTAATTTTTTAAACAGCTTTAATGCACTAATGGTTCGCTGTATCGCCAGAGGTTTTAGTGTATTTTCATCACCCATTTTTTCACTTAACCTTACCATTTCTTTCGCCTGGTCCAACATCTTATATGAACCGTCTTGATAAACCTTCATAATAATTACACGGATAGAGTTAGAGCCTAAATCAATAATGGCGAATTTTTGATCCATTGCTATTCCACCTTCTAATTTTTTCTCTCGCCACACCAATTTTATATTAACGCATTGTGCTAGTTCAATTTGGAGTTTGGAGATAGGAGCTTAGAGTTCAAAAATATAATTGAAACCGCCTTAGAATTTCTTGGCTTTGAAACTTTCTAACACAACAAGTTCAGTTAAGAAGTAATTGGTTCAAAAACTGGCGCAATTTGTTCTTTATTATACCGCTTTACTCGTTCAATAGCAAGTTCACTAAAATATTCTTGTGAATTTAAAATCTTCTTCCCTCTTTTATCAATTCTACTGTATTTACCTTCACAATCCAGTATTCTGGCTTTTACGGTATCTGCAAGCATAATTTGAAAGTTATCAATAATTCTTTCTTTTAATTTGCTATCTTCAATGGGGAAAAGTAATTCCACTCTCCTATTCAGATTTCTAGGCATCCAATCAGCACTGGATAAATATATAAGCTCCCTGCCATTATCATAAAAGTAATAAATTCTGCTGTGTTCTAGAAATCTTCCTACGATGCTCCGCACTGTAATATTATGGCTAATATTTTTCATGCCCGGCCGCAGGCAACAAACTCCCCGCACAATTAATTCTATTTTCACTCCTGCTACCGACGCTTTATAAAGTGCTTGAATAATTTCAGTATCTACTAAAGAATTCATTTTTGCCATAATTTTTGCTTTTTTCCCGGCTAAAGCGTTCTTTGTTTCATTTTCTATGAGTTCCATAAACTTGGCTCTTAGTCCCAAAGGAGCAACCTCCAGTTTGTGCCATTCAGGAGGCTCCGAATATCCTGATAACATATTAAATACAGCAGATGCATCGGCCCCAATATATTCATTACTGGTCAGCAGCCCCATATCGGTATAAAATCTTGCAGTCACATCATTGTAATTGCCAGTCCCTAGGTGAACATATCTTTTAATCCCCTCATCTTCTTTTCTAACAATAAGTGTAATCTTACTGTGTGTTTTTAATCCAACAAGTCCGTAAATCACATGGCACCCTGCTTTTTCCAATCTTTTTGCCCACTGAATATTATTTTCCTCATCAAACCTTGCCTTCAATTCCACCAGTACTGTAACTTGCTTTCCTCCCTCGGCTGCTTCCGCTAAAGCTGCAACAATAGGAGAATCCCCACTTACTCTGTAAAGAGTTTGTTTTATTGCCAATACCTTGTCGTCAGCAGCAGCCTTTTGAATAAATCCCACTACAGCTTCAAAAGATTCATAAGGATGGTGCAGTAAAATATCTTTGCTGCGAATAGCTTCAAAAATGTCTTCTTCCCCCAGTAAATCTTGCGGTAACTGTGGAGTGTGTAGAGAATATTTTAAGTGATCATAAACTTCAAATGCATAGATTTTCATAAGAAAGGTTAAATCCAAAGGACCATTGATATAATAAATATCTCGATGGTGAATTTCTAATGCATCTTTCAAAATGTGAATCAGTTTTTCATCCATATTGCAGCCTACTTCAAGTCTTATGGCTTCTCCCCATTTTCTTTGTTTTAAAGACTTTTCAATTTCCAACAGCAAATCTTCCGCCTCATCTTCTTCTATACTTAAATCTGCATTTCTAGTTATTCTGTATGGACATACACAAATAATATCATGACCTGCAAATAATCGGTCAACATACATGGCCACCAGTTCTTCTAAAAGAATAAAGTATCTGCCGTTATCTTCTGCACTGGGCAGTTCAATGATACGGGGCAGTACAGAAGGAATTTGCACTGTAGCAAATATTACGCCTTCTTCCATCTCTTCATTTTTAATTAGTATCCCTAAATTTAAACTTTTGTTTAAGATAAGTGGAAAAGGTCTACTGGAATCTACCGCCATAGGTGTCAAAACAGGATAAACAATATTGGTAAAATATTCTTCCAAAAAATCTTTATGCCTGCTTGTCAAATCTTCTCGATGAATAATATGTATATTATTTTTTCTAAGCCCTGGAATTAAAGATCTATTCAATGTATTATACTGATCTTCCACCATTTTATGCGTCCTAATAGAAATTCTTTTTAATTGCTCTTTAGGAGTAAATCCCGCCGGATCAGGCTTTTTAAAATCTACATTCACCTGGTCCTTTAAAGAGGCAACACGTACCATAAAAAATTCATCCAGGTTAGAACTTACAATAGCTAAAAACTTTATGCGTTCAAAAAGCGGATTATTTCTATCCTTCGCTTCCTCTAAAACCCTTTCATTAAATTCCAACCAGCTTAGTTCTCTATTTATAAAATATTCAGGTTGATTATATTGTAGCGTGTTAAAGTTCATTTCATTCATATCACATCTTCCTTTTCATCTTTAGTATAGGCGTCACACCAAAAACTTCTTGAAAAAATTCTGCTTTTGTTTCAAACGTCCACTCTTCTAACAAGGTATCTTGTGTTGTTTCAGCTCTTATCATAATTTTTTTGTCTTCATGGTCTACTTTCATATTTTTAATCTTTTGCTTATGGCTTCTATCCAGGGCATCGGCAATTCTAATAATTGCGACAAGTTTAGCGATAATAACCCTATTCTTTTCCTCCAGTTTGAGGAAGTTTTCATGACTGTGTCTTGGAACTACTCTACTGTGATACCTTGATACATTTGCTATAATCTCCAATTCTTCTTTTGAAAGTCCGATCAAATCGGAAGCCATAATCAGCTCATAGGAATGGATATAATGTTCAGTTAAGTTAATATATTTTCCCGTATCATGCAGTATTGCAGCCAATTGAAGCAGCAGTCTTTCTCTATTCCCCAATCCGTGCAGCTTATGCAGCGCATCAAATAAGACAAGAGATTTTTGTTCTACATCCTCAGCATGTAATGGATCGTATTGATACCTTGCTGCTAAAAATTTTGCTGAAGAAATAATATCTTCTATAAAACCTTGTTCTCTTTTAATATTAAAATTTTTATCCACCAGATCATAAATTATGCCATCTGCTAATGTCACAAGCGGAACATAAAGGCCATCGGCTGCCGTCATATCTAAAAACTTTTTAAAAATCATCATAGAAGGTAATAAAACATCTGCTCTATCATAAGATAAGCCATAATTTTTTACAATAACATCGGTAGATTGATACATGAGCGCTGTATATATCTCTTCCAGGCTTTTCTTGTGAATATACTTTAGTTTTTTATAATCTTTTGTTTTATTGCATAATCTACTAATTGTTTTAATTTCTCCATTTAACGCAATAAAATTGCGAAAAGTATCCTGCGGCAGAAAAATTTTTAATCTGTCAATATTGCTGGCTATGTACTCTTCCAATATCTTAGGAAAATTGAGCGTTCTTCCTTCAATACTTGAAAGTACTTCTCGAATTCTCAACGAGCCCAATTTAATATTCTGACTAAACACAAGACAGTTCTGACTGAATATAGATACTTGAATACTTCCCGAACCGATATCTACAATCATTGCGCCTTCATTTCGTAAAGTTTTATAACTAGGTATGCTTTCCTCTATGGATCTGTAAATTAAAAACCGTTCTTCGGAGTTATTGATCACATCTATATTCAATCCTGTTTTTAATTTGATTTGGTCCACAATATAATCTCTGTTCTGCGCTTCACGCACTGCACTGGTTGCTACCGCTCTATATATCTTGATCTTATAATCACTCATTAATTGTTTAAAGCCTTTTAATATTTCACATGTTTTATCCACAGTTTCAAAGCTGACTTTTCCCATGGCAAAGGTATCTCTACCGAGAGATATAGGTTGCTGTAGCAGTTCCAATGTTTTTACTTGTGAATCTTTTTGTACTTCCGCAATCTTCATGCTTAAAATATGGGAGCCGACATCTATTCCCGCTATGATTTGGCTTTTGTGATTCATGTAATTCCCTCTCCAGTCTTTTTTTTACATAATAAAATCCAGGAAAAATTTCCTGGATTTTTAATTTAGTTCATTAATAATTTGTACAGCCTGTAAAGCATCACGCTTGCCTGAGCACGACTTGCATCTTTATTTGGAGCAAATGTACCGTCATCCGTTCCCTTGACGATCTCTAATTTGGCAGACAATGCAACGGAACTCTTTGCCCATTCTGCAATATTTTCTTTATCCTGAAACAGATCAAGCTCTTTTTGACCTGCCTGCTTAAATGATTTGCTTTTTAGTACTTTAGCAATAATGGTTGCTACTTCCTGTCTTGTAATCTTTCCATCCGGATCAAAAGTTTTACTTGATTTTCCGTTAACTAGCCCATTTTGATATGCGGCTGCCACCGCTTTATAATACCAGCTGCTTTTATGCACATCTTCAAAAGGTATTGCGATGCTATCCGATGCTTCATACTTTAACATTCTGGTAACAATAGCTGCAAATTCCGCTCTGGTGATGTTTGCCTCAGGAGCAAAAATGCCTTCAGCCTTTCCATTGATAAAACCTTTTCCTGCCATCACTTCTATAGATTTTTTGGCCCAATCATAGTTATCATTTAAGTCGGTAAATTCCTTTACCGATATTTTGGCAAAGTATTTACTAAAGTGATTTGTCATAAATTTTGCTGTCTTTGTCACAGCATCGTATTCCCCTCCTACTGCTTCAACGGTACCGTCATCTTTTAATAAAAATACCGTTATTTTTTCACTATCCTCTACTTCACCGGTGTAGGGAATACTCACTTCTATAGGTTCTTCAAAATAGCTGATGGCCTCATTATCTAGTGCTACATCAAGGTCGATGACTATGCTATTTTCCGGTATTTTTAATTTTGCATCGTCCGGTATTTCGGTAAGCTCTACTTTATTCGCCTTAAAGTTTATCTTCTTATCTCTTGCTTTATCGCCAAAGGTCTTGGCTGTTACGTGAAATACTGCTATTTCGGTTTTTATTACTGCTTTATCAATATTTTTGGATAACATGCTGCCTATGGCACCGGATGGTAAATTTATTTCCACTCCATCTGCATTTCCAGAAGGAACTTCTATTACTATTTTCTTTTCCAAACTTCTGTTTAATTCAATATTATTTTCAGCTAATTTATTCTCCATTTCTTTCGCTTTTTCTACTGCTAGTTCTGCTTTCTCGAAAAGCTTGTCTACTTCTACTTGAGCAACTATTTTATCCCCTGTTTTGTCGATTTGATGTTGACTTAGCCGTTCAGTACCTAATTTTTCTATTGCTTTTTGTATAAGCTTTACAACATTGTTATGAATTTCTTTTGCATGTTCTTTTTCTAACTCTTTTGCTATTTTTACTGCAGAATCCATTATGCTGTCGACCAATCCATCTACTTCTTTTTGTTCCTGTATTTTATCCACTACATTTAATACTGTATTAATGGCTTTTACGGTAACATCCTTGACTTTTTCTCTTGTTTTTACCTCTGTAATTTTACCAGCTGATTTTTTTAATGCTTGAAGTATTTCTGCACCAGCCTCTGCTATTTTCTCAGCTCCTTCTTCTGTATATATTTTATCTTTTACTTTATCTATTAGCTGTATGACTTCAACTGCATTGCTTACTACTTTTTTAGCATCTGCTTCCTTTTGAATATCCTCCGAATCCTTACTGAAATTATCTATTAAGCTGTCTATCGCATTTTTAATTTCTTCCTCGGTAGCGTCTTCATCGTTAAATATTTCATCCGCTTCTTCCAGCGCCCTCTCTAAGCCTGTTTGTTCAACATAATATACATTTCCTACATCAGCACCTAAATCGGTTGTATATAGGATTACAATATTATCGTCCTTGCCCACTTCTACATCATCCATGCCAATATCGGGAAACTCTCCATTTATCTTAAACATCCATCCGCTTTTGGCACCGTGATCAAATTCACTTAATCCGTCAATACTTTTTACATATCCACCACGGGTCTCAAAATCAATATCATTTTGTTCCAATACTCTTTTTAAAATATCTAGTACCGTATCTCCCTCTTCTACCTCAACCTTTGTCTTAGAAAGAACGGTTTGACCATTATACCCCTTAATGGAAATATAGGCCGTATCCTTGATTATTATCGGTAGTATGACATCATTTCCATTTGTTGATACCTCAAATACTTTTGCTTCACCGTTTACATTGACCTTACCACTGTATTCTTTATTCTCATCCAACATAAAATTAAATTCAAAATCACCATTTTCATCTGTAAGGCCTTGATCAATATAGTAACTTCTGTAATCGTCAAATATTCTTATGGAAACCGGCATATTTTTATAGCTTGATGTCCCACTTAAAGTAACCTGTGTCTGATTCACTTCTATATCCACGCTCATTGAGGCAAAAACAGGAGTAGCAATAAACATTAACAACAATACGAACAAAAATATTTTTTTCACAGCCTATTTGCCCCCTTTACTGAACTTCAACTATTACTGGCTCTGTTAGCACATTCATATCCTGCATATTATCCCACAAGAAGCCTCTCACTTCAAAATTCCCCGACTCAGGTATTAAAAATCCGCCAGCTATATTTTCATTTTCTCCTGCACCCAATGTTTGGGTTAGGTAAGTATAATGAATCATTTTATTTTGATCATTATCGTAAAGAGCTACGATAAATGTTACTTGTTTATTGGTATCGGTATTATTCTGTACATTAACTTCCAAACGCGCTTCTTGACCTTTGTTAAATGCCTGGCTTCCTACCCTGGTTACTGTAAATTCCGCTTCAGATGTTATTTTAAACTCTTTTAAATTTTGATACATGGACCTGCCCCTGTATAGGTCTGCCAAAGCTGTAAAAGCTTGTTCGGTTGCACTGTCAATGTCGGTACCCCATTGTGATGTATATTTGAAATGGTTCTCCTCTTTAAATTGCAAGAGTGCATCCAGCATGGTATTGTTATTTTTTGTCCATTCTTCCGATAACGGATTGATATGATTTGCAACTAAGGCCTGTATTACTGTAGCAATGGAGTAGGGATTTTCCGCTCCCCAAGCTGCAAAACCTCCGGTAGATAATTGTTGGGATTTTAAGTAATCTATAGATAAATTAATTACATCTTGTACCCCATTGATATCTTTGTGATTTGCTAATGCAATAATGGACATTGCAGTATCATCTACACTGCCAAAATTGCCGTTATCCGCAAAACTTATTAAGGCATTCACCGCAGCCTCTGCATTATAGTTTTCATTTGCCATATCCAATGCAATGATTGCATATGCAATGGTTGTCGGATAATCATCCCATTGACCGATTATAAATTTTCCCTCTGCATTTTGTGACGCAGCCAACAACTCAACATAATTTTTCCCGTCATAATTTCTAGCATCCTTCCCGGCGGCGATAAGTCCTATGATATTACCTGCATATGCAGCTGCAGACTCATCTTCATTTATTTTAAATTTTTGATTGATATCTTCTATTTCATTTATATTTTCGCCGGTATGACTTAGCGCCGCTGCTTCTCTAAAGCTGTATTGTCCTTCACTTTTGTAATACTCTTTCAAGTCTTGTACAGTACTCTTGATGATGTCACTGCCTTCTCCTTCAATTGTAACATGCTGTCTTACAATTTCCGGATAATCGGTTCCTTTAGATATTACAACATCATATATTCCTTTCCCAATTTCAAAAGAAACTTTTCCGTTTTCATCAGTTTTTTGACTGCCTATGTAACTAATATCCACATCTGCATTCTCAATGCCATATACCGATTGTTGTACCGTCATTTCATATTGATTTCCCGTATTGGTTACATCTATCGACGGTATAGCAGTCAAAGGGTTCCAGCTCGAATCAGAAGCGGATATGTAAAATATCAACTCGTCTATATCCTGTATTTCAAACTTATTGATGCCAACTGCAGGCTGTATGATTTCATTACCTTTTTTTGCATAATACATCCAACCCGTACTGAATTCTCCTTCCCGATATTCCCCACCTTCCCCTAATAATTGATTGATCAAATAAGCATCATAATCTTCATAATATGTACTGTCAATATTTTCTTCCCCAAGTGCTGTCTTCAATACATCCCATCCGTATACTTCATTGGTTACAGTAATTTTCTTGTCATATAGCGTATCGCTTTTGCCTTCTACTCTTACCCTTATATTTTTTTCGGTAGTTGCATAACTCACCTGTGTAAAAGCAGGTATTAAATTGAATACCATACATATTACCAATACCAAAACCAATATTTTCTTTTGCATATGTTATAACCCCCTATTATTTCATTAGTTTTGCTATCACTACTGCACATTGTGCCCTGGTCGCATATTTTGTTGGGTCAAAATTTTGGTAGAGTAAACCATTTTGCCGCGCAACTGCAACGTATCCATCGTACCAATTCGTACCGGTAATGGATTTTGCTTGACTCTCCAATCCTTTAGCGCGCACAAGAATTGTAGCTACCTGTGCTCCGGTTATTTTTTCCTCCGGTGCGAATTTTCCACTGCCTATCCCTTGCATCAGTTTTTTTTGTACTGCCACATTCACAATTCTGTTGGACCAGTGCCCTTTTAAATCGGTAAATGCACCGGTTTCACCGGTAATCAAATGCTGAAGCTTCATACCGTATACTAAAAATTTAGCAAATTCACTCCTCTTAACAGGGGCATCAGGTTTAAAAGTACCATCCGGGTATCCTGATACCACCTTTCTATTGACCAACTCCATAATTTCTTTAAAAGCATAGTCGTTTCTCTTTAAGTCTTTGAACTTATTCAAATTATGCAGCCGTGTAAATATTGAAACCGGTGCTTCATAGTCAGATAGTGCCAGCAGTCCGTGCCAGGTTGCGATGTAATTCCCTCGAGAAAGATTTTTCAAATGCTTAAATGACCCATCCTGCAACTGATATGCCAAAAGTTTATTATATAGACTTGCATCTATCTCTAAGCCCAGTTGTTTTCTAGCCAATATATACCAGGCTACACTTTCACAGCTCTCCTTTCGGTCCAAATTTTCCTGAATAAATGCTAAAGCTTTGGTGATTTCCTCGGAATTGGCATCTAATCCTAATATGTTATAGGCTACTATCGCCATCGCGGTCATATCCAGGTCTGAATTGGCATCTCCGGTGTATACCGAGAATCCCCCGTCTTCATTCTGGTTTTCTTTGAGCCATTTTAATGCTTTCCCTTTGTCATATGTTTCTTGATTTGCCACATATAATGAAAGAATTCCCCATACATGGGCATTTATCAGATCGGTTCCGCTGCCATCGATGTAATCGGCAAACTTGCCATCCTTTTTCTGAGCGGCAATAATTTTTTGTGCGTAATCAGAAACATTTCTCCCCAGCGGTACCGCCCCTAAGATATAGGCTTCATAATCGGTTATAATATTTGAATCGCCTACCCTTCCCAGGGTTTTATATTGTACATCAAATCCATGGGAATATAGTGCTAAAATTCCCCATTCATCCAGCTCCTGATCATTCAAATGACTTGCTGTTGCATTTAGATTTGCTGCAAAAGTAAAACTTGTTAGACTTATTAAAACAATAAGGGTTAAAACAATAATCTTTTTCACACTTATCCCTCCATTCATCAATTTTTTCATAGGGCATTTCGGTAAAACTGAGTCTGTCTTTAAATCTTTGTAGAATTTTTGCAAAGTCGGCTCCAAACAGATAAACAAATATAAAATTGCTCACTGCATGCATTAAATCAAAGTAAAAGGATGCAGCATAAACTGCTATAAAACTTTTTAAATTAAGTGGATAAATAAAAAACAGCCAATGCCATAAATTCATAATATAATCAAATAGAAATCCCCATGCAAAAGCAAAAATGCTTAAAATCCATTTTGAAGGTGTTTTTAGAATGTGTTTGAGTACTCCTGCACTAAAACCTGCCATACCCCAGGCTAACATCTGCCATGGTGTCCATGGACCGTGCCCTAGAAAACTGTTTGAAACAATTGTAGCAACGATACCTACCGTAAAACCATATTTCGGACCAAAGATATAACCGGAGATAATCACTAAAAAAGTTGTAGGCTGCACATTCGGAATGGCTGCAAAAGGTACTCTGGATACTCCCGCCAGTCCAGATAAGGTAGCTACCAGAGAAATTTCTTTTATGGAAGTGTTTTGTTTTTCATAGGTGATAAAAATAAGTATCAGCGCAATAAGTAAAACTGCTGCTGAAATAAGTCCGTAATTCATATTAAATTACTCTCTCTTTCATAAATTGGCTGGTTATACACAGTGCATCTTCTAAAGTAAGGATATTATCCACATATCCGCTAAAAAGCTTATTTATCTGTGTGGAATAATATAGGCCTGATGTAAGTACATCGTACTTTGAACCGACTTGTGCTACACTTCCATCAAATATAAGACAAACCCTGTCACAAACCTTTGCAACAAACTCAATATCATGTGTTACCAGAATAATTGTTTTTCCTTTACTTTTTAGTTTTAACATAAATTCTCTCAGTTTATCTTTTAAACACCTGTCCAGTCCCCGGGTAGGTTCATCTAAAAGCAGTACTTCCGGCTCCATCACCAGGATTGATGCAAGTGCTACCCTTTGTTTTTCGCCACCGCTTAAGTCCCTCGGATTTTTATCTTTGTACTGATAGATATTTAAGTCTTTCAGTGTTTTGTCAATGCTTGCGTAATGGTTAATATGCTTATTATCTAGGGTAAATTTAAGTTCTTCATAGACAGTATCGTTAAATAAATAGTCATTGGGATTCTGCGAAAGGTAGCCCACCTCCCCTTCTACCAAAAGTCTGCCTCTGTCCGGTTTTAAAAGGCCTGCTATGTGCTTTAACAAAGTGGATTTGCCACTTCCGTTTTCCCCCAGTACTCCTAGCACTTCACCTTTGAACACTGTCAAATCTATTCCTTTGAGCGCTTCTTTATTATTTTCATAAGTAAAGTAAAGCCTATCTATTTCTATTACTTTATTTTTATGGGTATTGTCCATGTTTCTTGGTATTTCATTTTTAATTCCTTGCTGCTGCAGCAGATTTTTTAATTTTCTTTTGCCCTCTTTTACAGTAACCGGTACGTCTGTATCTCCCAGCTTTACAAAAAAGTCTGAAACGGTAGGCAAAAAATGTTTTCGGTTAGTATTGTTCCATAAGGCAAAATCCTGCGGACTTCCATCAAAGACTAAACATCCTTTTTCCATGAACAAAACTCTATCCGCCAAGTGAAAACATCTGTCTATCCTTTGTTCAATTAAAAGAAGGGTATACCCTAAATCTTCATTTAACCGCTTTAAAATATGTAGTATCTCTTCTGAAGCAGCGGGGTCCAACTGGGATGTGGGCTCGTCTAACACCAAAAACTTATGTCCCATTGAAAGAGCAGCACCTACTGCAACCTTCTGCTTCTGCCCTCCTGAAAGCTCATAGGTTTTGCTATCCTTGATGTCCCACATATTTAAAAAACTCAGCGTTTCCATGACCCTTTTTTTCATTACCGGATATTCTATACCTATGTTTTCAAGCCCGAATGCCAACTCCCTTTCCACTTTATCTAGCACCAACTGCTTTTCCGGATCTTGGAACACCATCCCTACTTCTATCTCACCTTGTATATTACCTTTAATTTTCCCGCCATAGAACTCCGGAATAATGCCGTTGAAAACTCTTCCTAAAGTAGATTTACCTGACCCTGATTCACCCAACAGTAATATAAACTCTCCTTCTTTGATAGATAAATTAATGTTCTCCAATGCAGGGTTTTTCTGTCTTGGATAGTAATAAGTCAAATTCTGCATTCTAAAAATTTCCATCTTCTACACCCCCACATTATTAAAAGAATGATTAGAAACACAAAATCTATCAAAATCAAATAAATAATATCCCTATCATCAAACTTTTTAAGCACTGGATAAAAGTTGTAACTCCCAATATTGAAAAATAACCCGTATCCAAATAAAAATAACAAAATCAAGTTGACAGCACCAACAATGTAATCCGCTACTTTTACCTGCCTTTGAGCATAAGAAGTTCTTTTACCTTTTCCGTATCCCCTGGAGTATAGTGCTTCTGCTCGTTCCAACGACCCTTCCAGGGAGGATATCAGAATTACTTTTAATATAGGATAATAAGCTTTTACCCTTTTTACTAAGTTCTTTTGGTGAAAATCAACACCTCTTAAGACCATTACGTCTTTTACCCGGCATATCTCTAATTTTAACCTATGTATGATATTGGTAGTCATGGATAAGATAAGTGTGAATTTGTGCGCATATTTAGAAAACAAACTAAAGGTATCATCCCTATCTGTCATAGCGCCATAAAGTAAAAATATAAGTACAATTCCCACAAGTTTTAAACCCATATTCGCTCCAAAAGCTAAAGCTTCTACTGTTATTTTGATCTTTCCTGCAATTGGAATTCTAGCACTTTTATAAATAATCGTCCTACCAGACTGAGAAATAAGAGAATTTATTATTAAAATCAACACCATGTTGTATATACTGTACTTAGCAACTTGAATAAGCTCCTTTTTTTTATCTAGCAGTATTAAGCATACAACTATGAAAAACAATATGGATATAATATACAGCGGATGGTTATAAGTTAATATCATAAAGAATAAAGTAAGGGAAAAAAATATTGTTATAAGAGGATGCATCTTTATCATAAAATCACCTAATTTAAAATGTTTTTCATCAATTTAGTGTAGGTATATTTAATATTTCCTGTTCAGTTACAATGGCAGCAAATTTTCCCCTAAGCTCTTCCGGTTTTTCAAAAAGTAGTTTTACTGCTCTTTTGATGCAGTTTTCATCATTCCCGGTAACAAGCCATAATGTCCCGGTTGAACCATAACCTTTCACAATAGATGCGATGACAGCTGCTTTGTCATACTCCTTTGTAACTTCTCCCATAAAAGTTAAAGCTTTTATGTCATTATCCATATTGAAAAACAGTCCTACCTTCTTTCTATTTTCATAAAGTTCTTTTATATAATCAATCTTAACCATTTCATCCCATGTGCCTATCATAATTGTATTAACTTTTTCATTTGCTATGTCTTTCCCGTCTAAATTTGCCAACTGTAAATTCGTTAATCCTCTATCTTTCAAAAAAACAGCTAATTTTTTGCTCTCATTTTCATACGTTTTGTCATATCGAATTTCCGTTTTTTCAACAGCATCTTCATCATCACATATAAAATTTTTTGGATAAGCACCAATGATACTGGACATGTACATATTATTGCTCCAATCATGGTAGTCCCATATAACTACGTCATCCGGTTTTAAATAAAAATCGCCCGCCCCAACTTGTGATAAAATTCCATTTACATAATAAAACCAGTCTCTTTTTCTCTTTTCTTTAGCACCTGTAAAGCCTGACTTAATGCCGTTTATAGCATTTACAAATCCACCGCCATAAGCTGTTTCTATGTCAAAGTTTTCTTGCATAATGTCCATTATACTTGTATCTTCTTCAAAAGGTATATTTTTGTCAAATACTGTCTCATTTCCAAAATCTTTAGAAACTATTATTTGTACCGCTTCCTTTGCATTCACCTTCTTATTTTCCAAGACAGAATTTGCTTTACAACCCGTAAACATCAATATCGTCATAATTGATAATAAAAACACCGTACCTTTTTTCATATGTACGCCTCCAATACATTTTACAAATTTAAAAACCCTTTCCAAAGCTGGAAAGGGCTAAAGATATATGGACTAATCGCATAAATATACCAAATTGAATAAACCATTAAAATCCTTCATATATCTTCAATCTCTCACAGCCGGAGGTAAATTGAAGAATACCCTGTCAGGTCTTCTGGCTCCCAGGTCATC
>JASGMB010000029.1 GCA_030156665.1 Clostridiales bacterium | reverse complement strand
TACAGAGAAGAAGGCTACAGTAGAATAGAAGCTGCAAAAGAGGGAAGCAGTGAGGTGGCAATGGCGGTTACTGCATCAACCCTTACTACGGTTGCAGTATTTCTACCTATTGCTTTTATTCGTGACAATATGGCTATTGAAATGTTCAGAGAATTGGCACTTACCGTAACGTTTTCACTGTTGGCTTCCCTTGTGATATCTCTAACACTGGTTCCTATGCTGGCTTCAAAAATACTTAAAATTGTAAGAGAAGAAGATTTAAAAAAGAAACATACACCTATTAGTGCAATTGACCAAGCATTTGATAAATTATTACATAAAATAGAAGATATGTATAAGAAAATTTTAAGATGGGCCATCGGGCATAGAAAGACCGTAATTTTTGGAACAGTGCTTTTATTGGTGCTTAGTATCATTTCAGCAGCATTATTTACCGGTGCAGAGTTTTTTCCTCAAACGGATGAAGGGATGTTTACAGTGAAAGTAGAGCTTCCAAAAGGAACATTGCTGGAAGAAACAGCAAAGATCATGAACATTGTAGAAGAGAAAATAGAACAAATACCGGAGCTAGAATATATCTTTGTAATTGAAGGGGACGACGGAGACCCCAGTCTTGCAACTATTTATGCGTCCTTTGGCTCTAAATTAGACAGAAAAAGAGGAATTGAAGAACTGCTGGATGATGTTCGCGGGCGGTTAAAAGATGTGGCAGGAGCCAAAATCAGTGTTGAAAAACTGCAAATGATGGGAATGGGCGGTGGTGGCAAGCCTATTTCCATTAACATTAAAGGAGATAACTTAGATATATTAACTGACATTGCAGATCAATTGGTAGACAAAGTACAAAAAGTAGAAGGAACTAGAGAGGTTAGCTCCAGTGTGGCACAAGCAGTTCCGGAAGCACAGGTCAAAGTAAACAGAAAAAAGGCAGCCCAATACGGTATATCTTCCTATACTATCGCCAATACAGTACAAACCGCAGTGATGGGGTCTACTGCAACCCGCTATAAAATAAATGGGGAAGAGATAGATATAAAAGTGAGGTTGGAATCAGAATCAAGAAAAAAACTAAAGGACCTTGAAAGCATTGTGGTTGCCAGTCCAACCGGATTACAAGTGCCACTTTATGAGGTTGCGGATATCGTAATCAGTAAAGCGCCGGTGAGTATCAAAAGAGAAGATCAGATCAGGGTTATTACGGTTACCGGAGATATTTCAGGTAAAGACCCCCGTTCAGTTTTTGTGGATATACAAAAAATAATTAAAGAGATGAGGCTGCCACAGGGGTATGAAGTGAGCCTAGGTGGAGAAAATAAAGATATGAATGATGCAGCGATAGCCTTTGGTATGGCATTTATTCTTGCTGTCATACTGGTATATATGATTATGGCATCACAATTTGAATCTTTATTACATCCGTTTACCATTATGTTTTCGGTACCGCTGGCATTCATTGGTGTATCCTTTGCGATGTCTATAGCCGGTAAACCTTTTAGCGTACCGGCTTTTACAGGAATCATCATGCTGGCAGGAATTGTTGTAAACAATGCCATTGTGCTGGTAGATTACATTAATACACTAAGGGGAAAAGGAATGGAAAGAAATAATGCCATTCTTAAGGCAGGTCCCGTAAGATTAAGACCTATTCTTATGACCACCCTTACCACAGTTTTAGGTCTTGTACCTCTTGCTTTGGGTATTGGTGAAGGCGGAGAACAGCAGGCACCTATGGCAATTACTGTTATAGGCGGACTTAGTTTTTCTACGCTGCTAACCTTAGTATTTATTCCGGTAGTTTATACTTTGTTTGACGACTTGGGTAGAAAATTGCGAAAAATCTTTAGGAAAAAAAATAAAACGGTTATAGCAGTGGAACAATAAGCAATTAGAATTAGTTTGAAAATAGCTATATGAAAATAACTGGAAATCATGCCAATCATTATTGGCCGAGAAAAAGAGACAGGAATATATTTCATGACTGAATGATTGGAGAAGATTTTTACTATACCTGCCGATATTGAGAAAAATTGACATGTCTATAGTTGTTTGATATACTTATTGTAGAGAGAATAAATCATTTTTGTATATAAAACATAAAAGGTGTTATATGATCCACAAGGCCATAAGGTTTTTTGGAGGATCATTAATTTTTGAAGCTTTCGCAAACGTTTGCGTTAATGTTGTTATTATGGATAAATAAAACTAAAGAATGGGGGTAAAAAAATGAGTACAGAAATTAATTCCAAAGAGTATGTGGCAAGTTTAATTGAGCGGGCTAGGAAAGCTCAAGCAGTCGCAGAATCCTTTACACAGGAGCAAGTGGATAAGCTTACTAGAGCCATTGCATGGGCGGCAGTAAAAGAAGAAAATGCAAGAGAAGTAGCAAAACTTGCAGTTGAAGAATCCAACTTGGGAACCTATGAGGCTAAATACGGCAAGCTGATGAAAAAAGTAAGAGGGGCATTAAGAGACATCAAAGACGTAAAAAGCGTGGGTATTGTAGAAAGAGATGAGAAAAAAGGCATTGTCAAAATAGCAAAACCGGTAGGTGTTATAGGGGCACTGGTTCCATGTACAAATCCTGAGGCAACGCCGGTTATTAAGGCGTTATTTGCAATAAAAGCTAGAAATGCAATTGTGCTTGCTCCACACCCACGGACAAAGAAAACAAATACAAAAATCGTAGAACTCATGAGAGCAGCACTAAAGAAACATGGAGCACCGGAAGATTTAATCATAGGTATTGAAAATCCAACTTTGGAAATCAGCAATGAGCTTATGAAGCAATGTGATTTGGTAGTAGCAACCGGGGGCAGCGGTATGGTAAAAGCTGCATATAGTTCCGGTACACCTGCCTATGGGGTTGGAACGGGCAATGCAGTGGTAGTGGTGGATGAAACGGCTGATATCAAAGATGCTGCGCATAAAATTATGCTGAGTAAGACTTTTGACTATGCCACCAGTTGTTCTTCTGAAAATTCTCTTGTGATTCAAGAAGGTGTTTATGACAACCTGATTTCTGCACTAGAAGAGGAAGGAGGATATTTGGTAAGTGCAGAAGAAAAAGAAAAGTTGCAAAAGGCAATGTGGCCGGACGGACACTTAAACCGGGACATTGTAGCACAGCCGGCACAAAAAATTGCGGGTTTGGCGGGCATTTCCCTTTCAGAAGATAGAAAATTTATAATGGTAGAAGAAACAAAAGTGGGGAAAGAATATCCTTTTTCGGGAGAAAAGCTATCGGTAGTAGTTACTTTATACAAGTATAAAACTTTCCAGGATGCAATTGACAAAGTAAATGAAATTACCGATTATCAAGGGAAAGGACATTCCTGCGGTATACACTCCACCAATGAAGAGCATATCATAGAGCTCAGCTTAAAAACAAAAACAAGCCGTGTAATGGTAAGACAACCACAGTGCTATGCAAATAGTGGAGACTGGGTAAACGGAATGCCTTTCACCCTTACACTGGGCTGCGGTACATGGGGTGGCAATATCGCATCGGAAAATATTAATTTAAAACATTTTATGAACACCACCTGGGTAGCATTTCCTATTGAGCCGGTTATTCCAAAAGATGAAGAATTATTCGGGGACATTATGTTGGGAGATTAGAATTGATTTATCATGGCTGTCACAATAAAAGATATAGCAAAAAAATTAAATATTTCATATGCCACAGTATCGAGAGCTTTAAGGGATAGTCCTGAAATTAGCCAGGATACCAAAGAAAAAGTAAAAAAAGCTGCAAAAGAAATGAATTATCAGCCAAATGCAATTGCACGTGGTTTAGTAACAAAAAAAACAAAAACCATTGGATTAATTCTACCCGATATAACAAACCCGTTTTACCCACAAGTAGCAAGAGGTGTAGAAGAAACAGCCAATCAAGAAGGATACAGCGTATTCTTATGCAACTCAAACTATGAAAATGAAAAAGAAAAAGCGTATATTGATTTATTGATTAGCAAAAAAGTAGACGGAATTATTTTGGCTCCAATCGGCGAAGAAAGTCTAAAGTGGAACCATAGGGAAATTCCTATTGTAATCATAGGAAGAAAGAATGTATGTCCGCAAGAGAATTTTGTTGTGATTGATGATAAAAAGGGTGGATATCTTGCCACTGAGCATTTGATAAAAAATGGTCACAGCAAAATTATGTTCATAGGTGGAAAAGAAAAAGTCGAATCTAATAAAGAACGGTTGGAAGGGTACAAGCTGGCTTTAAATAAAAATGGAATTCAGCTGGACGCCAATTTAATTAGAAATGATCATTTTAAAAGGGAGAGCGGTCATATTTTGATGAAGAAAGCCTTACAGGAAGGAATTGCAGCAACAGCGGTATTTGCGGGAAATGACCTTCTTGCATTAGGTGTTCTTCAAGCTATTTATGAGTATGGTTTAAAGGTTCCACAGGATATAGCAGTGGTAGGTTTTGACAATATTCCTACTGCAGAATTGCCGGAAATTTCTCTTACCACCATTGCACAGCCAAAGTATAAGATGGGCGTATTGGCAACCCAAATGCTGTTGGTGAAGATTAAAAACCCTACTCATCGGTGTGAGAGTATTATTTTAACGCCTGAATTAATTGTAAGAAAGACCAGTATATAATGGGTATATATTTTTCCAAACAAATTAAATACATCCATATATAATGGTTATTATGGACAGATACAATAAAAGTCTGTAAAGATATTGAATAAATTTATCCAACATCTTTACAGACTTTTTCTTCATCTTAGTTTCAATATTTAGTTTTAATATTAATATCTTATCTATCTTCAAAAATATCTTTTATGCCGTCTTCAATTGCTTTTTGAAGTGCCTTTTCTTTATCGTTTTTCTTTTGGTCAACATCATTTTTGATCTTTTCTTTATATTCATCGAGCAATTGCTGTTTATTAGATTCGAGATGCGTTTTTACATCTTCAAAGGATTTTTGAAGCTCGTTTGATGCATTTTGAACTTCTTGTTCAGTATATGCATCCAATTCCTCAGTGATTTCTTTTTTATATTGTTTTACATAGTTTAGAATATTATTAGCAATTTGATCCGCCGTTTGATCAAGCTGTTGATCAGCTTTTACAGCATTATCGTTTCTTGTAATATCAAGGTAGTTTTTTACTATGTCTACAATATTCATATTCAGTACTACTGCAAATACAGTAGAAATACTGGCTAAAAACAGAACAGATACTAACAATCCGACCGTGTACTTTTTGTATTTCGACATAATGCTACCCCCAATTTTCATATGATATTAAGATTATACATAATTATTATGACATGAATAAATTATTATGTAAACATGAAAAAATATCCTGTTATCTTGAAGCGTATGGTATAAAATGGTAAATTAGAATTGAGGTGATGTTAATGAAAAGGAAAAAGCAGCCGATGATAGGAATCATTCTGATCCTAGCGGGCGTTTTTTTATTATTCTCAAGAAAGAGTGTTATTCATCTGTCTTGGAGTATATTATTGTGGATTGTTCCAATCATCCTATTCGGACTCGGGCTAATCTTTCATATAATCTATTTTCATCGGCCGTATAGAAGGGGAGGTATACTTGTCCCTGCCGGTATGTTTTTAATTTACGGGATATTTTTTTCTATTTGCATCTACAGCAATAACTGGGGAATGATAAAGCTGTTATGGCCGCTTTTTCCTTTAGGTATTGCAATGGGATTATTGGAATATCATTTTTTTGGAAGAGCACCTCATGAAGTATTAATACCTGCTGTTATTTTATGTGGGATAAGCATTATTTTTATAGGTATTAACCTAAATGAAAAAGTCAAAGGATATGTATTACCAGTCATACTTATTTTACTGGGCCTTTTTATTGCTTTTAATAATACCAAGAGAAAGAAATTTTTTTAAGAAAATAATAAAAAAATTCAGATTTAGAATGAGGTAATTGCCATAAATGTACAGGGGAAAGGGGTATACCTTCATCTAAATCTGGATTTGTATCTTATCCTTTTGCGGAGAGGATTTAAGACGGTTATTATTTTTTTTCCATAGAATATATCTAAGCCCTGAAGCAATTAAATCAGCCATCTTCATCACAAGGCTCAATCGCGTATTTTGTAAGACTAAAAAATCCATGAAGCCGCTGAAGTTAACGATACCTGCAATTGAGACATCTCCAATTTCCGGAAGATTTTTACTAACACCTGCACCCGGTTTGATAGGTTTATTTGACACACATATATATCCAATATGGTCCATTTTACCTAAACAGGCATCAACTGCGATAATAAACGGGTGATGATAATTGGTTTTAATATATTGTAAATTTTTTTCCAGATTTTTTGCGTGTACAGGGTGTTCAAGTGTTCCTAAAACGTGTACATCCACAGATTTAAAGAATTTAAGATTAATCAGTTTATTCAGTTTTTCTCCTACCAGTGGACCGAGACTGTCACCGGTAGAGCGGTCGGTGCCAATGCATACGATTATAATACTGTCGTATAGTGAAAGCGGGTTTTCGTTAAAAAATATTGATACAGCTGAAGTAAACTGACTGAATGCACAAGGGTGTTTACTATCAATATAAATGGTGTTTTCCAAATTATTTATCATTTGACTATCCTCCGCAAATTAGTTGATAAAAACAATAAATTACCGTTGTTATAATTAACTAACTTTAAAACTGAATATTATGATTTAAAGTTGGTTAATTTCATCGATAACTACATTCATTTATTTTAAATTTAGATATTGGTTATCGATATTTTATTAATTAATGACAATGAGTTTTCAACTTTATGACGAGATATTTATTGTCCATGTAATAATATATGTAGTGTTGCCTAAATTAATGAATATATACTTCACTGTTTTTTTGATAATATGTTATAATTGTACTATTATGGAAGCAAAAAGGTGGGATAGTGAATGCATAATTTTTCAGAGTTGGATATTTTAAAAATTGCTATATCGTCAGAAGAAGACGGTATGAATTTTTATCTAAAATTATATGAAGATGCCAAAAATGATGAGAGTAAAAGACAGGTTTTTACCGCTTTAGCAAATGAAGAAAAAAATCATATTCAAATATTTAAAAATCTATATAAGGAAGCATTGGATAAAGAAAAGGGAGATACGGAGCATAGTATATTTGAAAAGCAAATGGATGATTTTACAAAATTTTTAGTGCATCATTTTTTATCTCCTAAGAAAGATATTTTTACAGGAAAAGATCCTAATTTTAAAGAACTCATTAATGATGCTTTAGACCAAGAATATAAATCTATCAAATTTTATTTTCATTTGGCACAAAACTCTAGGAATGAGAATGTACAAAACTTACTACATACCATTATTAAAGAGGAAGAGCAGCATGTTATCAAACTAAAAGAAATGCTTTATTATAATAAGACAAGTATACTGACGGCAGAACATATTCATTTTATTGAAAATATATTAAACGGCATGCAAGATTGGGTCAGAGTAATAGACCTTGAAGATAATATCATCTATGCGAATAATGCAATGAAAGAAGCATTGGGTTATTATATTATCGGCAGGAAATGTTTTGAAGTGATTGGAAGAACCAGTCATTGCAGTAACTGTGTTTCAAAGCAGGCTGCAAATTTCTATCAACCTGTACTAAAAGAAGAAGAAATTAATGGCCGAATATATTCGGTAATGAGTTCTCCACTTAAAAATTTAAACGGAGAGATAGAAGCAGTCATAGAAGTATTAAGAGATATCACGCAAGCAAAAAAGATGGAAGAAAAAATCAAAATGCAAAATAAGAGGTTAAAAGAGGATATGGAGATAGCGCGGAAAATGCAGTGCAGTCTGCTTCCAAAAAGTCTGCGCACCGATAAAATAAAGTTTACTTATTATTATAAACCTTGTGAAATGATAGGTGGAGATTTTTTCGATATATTTCATATTGACGATTCCCATATAGGTGTTTATATTGCCGATGTTTCCGGGCACGGTGTTTCAGCCTCCATGCTTACGGTATTTCTCCGGCAGACGATACAAAAAAACAAGCGGTCTCCTGTGCAAGTTTTAAGACATTTATATCATAAATTTAATGAAAACGATTTTGCCCAAGAGTTATATATCACGATGTTTTATGCAGTCATTGATTTGGAGCGCAAGAACATCCGGTACGCCAATGCAGGGCATAATACACTTCCGATATTGTTTAATTCAAAGGAAATATCCTACTTACAAGCCTCAGGTATTCCTATTAGCAATTGGATGGAAGAAGTACAATATGAAGAATACAGCCGAAAACTAAATACCGGGGACCGGCTAATATTTTTTACAGATGGCATTACCGAAATATGTAATCCTTCGGAAGAAATGTACGGAAGTCATCGTCTAGAGGAGTGCATTTTTAAAAATAGAGAAAAAGATATTGATGAAATAAAAGATTTAATTATAAAAGATACATATAACTTTAGACATGGGGAAGAATTAATAAATAATGAATTATTTGATGACATGACGTTAGTGTTTGTAGAGATAAAATAAAACAATCGGCGAATGAATGTGCCTTTCGGCACAAAAGGCCAAGGTAGATTGTCTTGATATTATGCTTTACTTCATAATATCGATAACCAATATCTAAATTTAAAATAAACGAATGTAGTTATCGATGAAATTAACTAACTTTAAATCATAATATTTCGCTTTAAAGTTGGTTAATTATAAAAAATCATTAAATCATTAAATAGGACTTGAATTTAAATAAAATGTCTGTTATAATATATATTTTTTTTGACAAGTGATAAATAATGTGGTATAATGTATACAATATTGCACAACAAAAGAGGTGATATAATGATTGAGAAGAATGACCTTTTTCAAATAAAGAAGAGTCTGGAAAACAATATTGGTCAAAGAGTTCAACTTACTGCTAAAAAAGGACGAAAAAAATCGGTCACCAGACAAGGTATTCTTGAAAGCACCTATCCCAGCATATTTATCGTAAAGATTGGCAATGAGACGGAAATGGCACGACGAGTTTCTTATAGCTATACAGATGTACTTACAAAAACAGTTGAATTAGTATTATGTGATAATAACAAAGTAATTCAATGCAGCTAAAAAAGGACGATGAGCATAAGCTTGTCGTCTTTTTAATTTACGGTTCAATGAATCTGAATCTTTATCTTAAAAACAGTCATATTTCCATCCTGTCCTTAATATATATTACATAGTAGAATTTGTACAATCGTATTCACGTTAGGGAGGGATATACATGGCATTGGAACTGACTAAGGAACTTATCAATATAAATGAAGTTGTAACCGAAGATTTTTCACAGACATTGGTAGAAGGTGATATAATTGTTCCTGATGTTAAACCGGATATTTTGAGAATTCTTCAGGTAGATGGCGTTGCAACGATAACCAATAAGGAAGTACAACAGGATAAAGTAGTGATTGACGGAATTGTAAATTTTAAGATTTTATATGTTCCGGACGAAAGTGAATCTAGTGGTGTAAGTATAAAAAGCATCAATGCTAATTCTAATTTTACACATCAAATAGAAATCAAATCTGCACGTCAGAACATGAAGGCACAAGTAGAGAGTGATATAGAGCATATAGAATTTAAAATGCTCAACAGCAGAAAAATCAATGTAAAAGCGATTGTAAGTATGGATTGTAAAGTAGTAAATACGCTTAGCTTATATATGGTTACCGACATCACCGGTGAAGAAGATATCCAGATTCTAAGAAAAAATGTGAAAACCTATAATGTTATTGCTGAGAACGATGAGCAGTTTATTATTAGCGAAGATATGGAGATTCCGGCTGGAAAACCTTCTATAAAAGATATTTTAAAGGTGGACCAGAAAATCACTGGGAAAGATATAAAGGTAATTAATGATAAAGTAGTTGTAAAAGGTGAATTGAATATATGTACCCTTTATATAGGAGATATGGATGATAACTCCATTCAGTTCATGGAGCATGAGATTCCATTTACAGAAGTATTCGATATGGATGAAGCAAAAGAAGGCATGCATTGCGAACTGGAATGTGAAGTTCAAGACTTTTATTTCAATGTAAAAGAAGACAGTGACGGTGAGCCCAGAGTTTTAGGAATAGAAGCAACACTAAGTGCTGTAGCTAGAGCAAGTGAGAGTATAGCCATAGATGTAGTTGCCGATACCTATAGTCCATATATTGACATTAACATTGAGAAAAAGACTTATAATATCGATGAAGTTGTAGACAATAGCAAGACACAGACTACAATAAAAGAAATCATAGATTTACCTGCAGATGTGCCTGATATTCTTCAAATTTATAATGTAATCACAAAACCTTATATTACTGAAACAACGGTCGAAAATGGAAAGGTTGTTGTTGAAGGCGTAATTGATGCATATATTCTCTATTTGGCCGATAATGAAGAAAATCCTGTGTACAGCCATAAACAGGAGATTCCATTCAAGCATAGCATAGAGGTAAAAAATGCTGCGCCGGATATGGCTTGTGATGTAAAATTGGATATTACCCATTGCAGTTATAGCATGAATGCAGGTTCGGAAGTAGAAATAAGATGTATTGTAGGTATCGACTCAAAGATAGTAAAAACTTCTAAAGTGGAATTAATTACTAAAGCTGAAGCAGCACCTACGGAGACTGCGGATGCGAAAGAACATCCTAGCATTGTAATTTATTTTGTACAGGAAGGGGATACGTTCTGGAATATTGCAAAAAAATACTGTACCACCATTCAAGAAATCATAAAAGTAAATGAGTTGGAAAACGTGAATACATTACATCAGGGGCAGCAGCTATTTATCCCGAAAAAGCGTAAGAAAATCAGTTGAGATGGTTTAAAGTGAAGAAAAAGTTGAGATTAAGCTTAAAAATCCCAAAATTGATTAAAATTTTGGGATTTTTATTTTTAACTCAAGATGACCATCGCATATTTTTTTTTAAAATAACAAAAAATATGTACAGTTGCAAAAAAAATTCAGATAAAGGAGGTATGTGAGTATGAAAAGGTATCCATACGCAGTTTTAGCCATTATTATCAGCAGTATTTGTGTAACGTTGTTATATAGTAATTTCAATGCATATAAAACAAAATCATCGATGACAGAAGATGTTGCTACAATAGCCGATGTTTATGCAGCAAAAGCAAATCGCACTGATGATGCACAGTTATTGGCCAGATGTGTCAATGGTGAAGCGAGAGGAGAACCTTACATAGGACAGGTTGCAGTGGCAGCGGTTATTTTAAATAGAGTAAAACATCCGTCATTTCCCAATACACTTGCAGGGGTAATTTATCAGCCAAGGGCCTTTACGGCAGTGGCTGACGGACAGATTAATGTACCGATAGACCCCAATTCAACAGTATATAAAGCATGTCAAGATGCACTTAACGGATGGGACCCGACGGGAGGGGCAATTTACTATTATAATCCTGCAAAAACTACAAGTAAATGGATTTACAGCAGGCAAGTTGTAAAAACAATTGGAAAGCACAAATTTGCAAAATAGGAGGTATTTAAATGGGAATTAGAGATAAATTATTAGATTTTAAACGTAGATTAAGTGATAGGCATATGTACAGCATTGTATTGATCATTACAGCTGTAATTGCCAGTGCAGGCATCTATCAATACAAGCAGGCATTAAATTATAGAAATTATGTGGAAAATCAGTATAATAGGGCATTTCACGAATTAGTCGGCTATGTAGATAATATAGAAGTATCACTTGCGAAGGGAATGTTGGTAAATAGTCCAAGACAGATGGTAGATTTGTCTTCTGAAATATACAGGAAGGCGGCTTTTGCACAGGCAAATTTAGGGCAGTTGCCTATTTCTCATATACAATTGGACAAGACATCCAAATTTTTGACCCAGGTAGGAGATTATACTTACAGTCTTTCAAGGAAAGCGTTGGATAATCGAGAACTTACAGATAAGGAATACTCGCAATTGGAACAGCTGCACAAATATGCAACAACCATGAGTACAGATCTCCGAGGGTTGGAAAATGACCTGTATGACGGAAGAATAAAATTTGGAGAGTTAAGAAAAGAAGGAAGAAAATATTTTGGTAAAACAGCCCAAAACATTACTGTATCCAAGATAGAAAATATTGAAAAAGAATTTCAAGAGTATCCGTCATTAATATACGACGGGCCTTTTTCCGATCATATTGAGAGAATGGAACCGAGACTGCTGCAGGGTGGAAAAGAAATTACAAAAGAGCAGGCACAGGATATAGCGGCAAAATTTGTAGGGAAGGATAGGGCACAAAATATTGAATATACAGGCGAGGGCAATGGTAGAATTCCTACCTACAGTTTTGCAATGGATCCCGCAGGACAGGGTACAGGCAGAAAAGACAGGAGTATTACGGTATCTGTAACAAGAATAGGCGGACATGTTTTGTGGATGTTAGACAACCGTAATGTAACCAAAATCAATTTAAACATCAATCAGGCAAAACAAAAAGCGAAAACGTTCCTCGATTCAATTGGAATGGCAAATATGAAAGAAAGCTATTATATTAAGAATAATGGTATTGCTACCATTAACTATGCATATGTGCAGGATAATATCATTGTTTATCCCGATCTTGTAAAAGTAAAGGTAGCACTGGATAATGGAGAGATTGTAGGCTTTGAAAGCCAGGGGTATATTATGGCGCATCAAGAGCGCAGAAATTTTCCGCCAATAAAAATAACGGCAGAAGCGGCCAGGGCAAAAATAAATCCTAGACTGAAAATTGATTCCAGCCGTTTGGCAGTTATACCCCTTGAGTCAAAACGGGAAGTACTGTGCTACGAATTTAAAGGTACTTTTGACAAAAGAAATTTTTTAATTTATATTAATGCAGAAACAGGTAAAGAAGAAAAGATTTTGATGCTGCTTGAGACACCGAATGGAGTGCTGACACTATAAAATTTTCTTTCAATTAACAGATTTTGAATAATTTACGCAACATAAAATGCTACGTGCGGTACAAACTAATAATGAACGCTAAACAAAAGGAGGCTGTTCTATGAGTAGACGTTCCATTATGTCTGATAAGCTAAAATATGAAATTGCAAAAGAACTTGGAGTCTACGATATAGTTAAAACCGATGGTTGGGGCAGCGTAAGTTCACGTGACTGCGGCAACATTGTAGCAAAAGCAATCGAAATGGCAGAGCGAAGTATGGCTAACCAGAAATAAGTCTTTCTTTTAATAGCGTGATATCAAAATCTTCGATTTTATTCTATAAGGCAAATCTTTTAGTTTTTAAACGATAGATTTTGATGAAACTTTATAACCGCACTCATTCTGCCTACAAGCAGTGAGATGCTTCGGTAGTTGTTATAAAAAGGTGGGAGATTTTTCCCACTTTTTTATAACGCATAGGAAAGTATATTTTTTCTTTAGCTTTGCACTTTCCGTTAAATGCGTTTCAAAAAAGACTTCATTATAAATTACTTCTTTCAGAAGTCTTTTTTATTTAAAAAAAAACATTGAAGTCTCTAATCATAAAGAGTAAAATGAACAATATAATAATAATTGAGGATGCATAATGCGGAATGCAGAATATTAACTTGCTAAAAGCAATTATAGAAATAAAAACTATACTTAGCGCTACAATGATTTCTAATTATCAAATATGTCAGACGTTCTAATTTTAGAGATAAATATTTATTTGTTAAGTTTTTTTTTAATTGGTTGTTAGATTAGAATTTAAGAATCAATTTTCAATTCTGCATTCTCAATTTTCAATTCATAATTAGGGGGATACATATGACTCAAAAACTTACAGTATGTGTATTATTCGGAGGTCAGTCTTCAGAACATGAGGTCTCCAGAGTATCTGCTGCTTCAGTAATAAATAATCTTGATAAAGAAAAATATGACATTGTTACAATCGGAATTACAAAGAGTGGAAAATGGCTTTTGTTCCAAGGTCCTGTTGAAAAGATTGCAACAGGTGAATGGGAAAATGGACGTGTTGTAAAGGCTATGATTACACCTGATGCTACTATAGGAGGGATTGTAAGATTAGATGAGGATGAAGAAAGGCAGGAAACCATAGCCACTATAGGTAGAATAGATGTAGTTTTTCCGGTACTGCATGGGTTATATGGTGAAGACGGTACAATACAAGGACTACTGGAAATCGCAAAAATACCTTATGTAGGTACAGGTGTACTGGCATCATCTTTAGCTATGGATAAAATATATGCAAAACATATATTTAAAGCAAATAAAATTCCCCAGGCTGATTGGGAAGTAGTATTCAAAAACGAATTGGATGCTATGGATGAAGTGGTAAAGCGTATTGAAAATAAGTTTTCCTATCCGTGCTTCATAAAACCTTCTAATGCAGGTTCGTCGGTAGGCATTACAAAAGCGCATAACAGAGCGGAGTTGGAGGAAGGCCTAAAGTTAGCTGTACAGCATGACCGAAAAATATTGATAGAGGAATTTATTAATGGTCGGGAAGTTGAATGTGCAGTATTAGGAAATGAGGATCCTAAGGCTTCAGTACTTGGAGAAATTATACCGGGGAAAGAGTTTTATGATTATGATGCGAAATATAACGATGAAACATCGCAATTGATTATACCGGCAGAACTTCCGGAAGATACTGCTAAGAAAATAAGAGAATACGCTATTAAAGCTTTTAAAGCACTGGATTGCACAGGGCTCTCAAGGGTTGATTTTTTTGTACATAAAGAAACCGGCGAGGTATATATTAATGAAGTAAACACCATGCCCGGCTTTACCAATATCAGTATGTATCCAAAACTTTGGCAAGCGACAGGACTGAGTTATTCGGAGCTGTTAGACCGATTAATAGCGCTAGCAATTGAAAAAAATAAACAAGAATAGTAAAAAGTCTTTTTATAAAAAATGCAGAATTTTCAGTTCATAGTTAACAGTTCACTGTTTACAGCTTTATTCTCAATTCTGCATTTATCTGGATTGGGGGTTTTTATGTGGACAATAGACCCATAGGTGTTTTTGATTCCGGATTAGGAGGGTTGACTGCAGTTAAAGAACTTATGTATCAACTTCCTAATGAGAGTATAGTGTACTTTGGAGATACCGGGAGAGTACCTTACGGTACTCGTTCTAATGAAACCATTACAAAGTATGTTTTTCAAGATGTGCGATTTTTATTGAATTTTGATATAAAACTTATTATAATAGCATGTGGTACAGCCAGTTCGGTGGCTTTAGAAGCGGTTAAAAAAGAATTTGATATCCCTATCATAGGTGTAGTACAGTCAGCGGCAGCTAAAGCGGTAAAAGTCAGTACCCAAAAAAATATCGGTATTATAGGGACACAGGGCACCATCAACAGTGGCTCCTATGAGCGCAAGATCAAGCAGATAGATCATTTGGCTGCAACCTTTGCCAAGGCATGTCCCTTATTTGTACCTTTAGTGGAAAATGGTTATCTCGACCATGAGGTAACACGATTGATAGCACAAGAATACTTACAGCCGTTAAAAGAGAAGCATGTGGATACCATTATCATGGGATGTACACATTATCCTTTGCTTAAAAGAACAATAGCTGATATAATGGGAGAAAACGTTAACCTAATAGATCCGGGTGCAGAAACCGCAAAATACGTAAAAAAGCTGCTAAAAGAAAAAGATATGTTGGCTGAAGCGGGCGCTAAACCGAAATATAAATATTTTGTAAGTGACAGTATTGAAAGCTTCAGCAAACTGGGCAGTTTATTTTTAGAAAAGAAAATTAATGAATCTGTGGAGAAAATAGATATAGAAAAATACTGATTTAGTTCACAGTTCACAGCAGTGCAAATGTTTCTAGAATCGGTAGACTATGAACTATAAACTGTGAACTGTGAACCGTGAACCGTGAACTATAAAAACGAGGGATGAGGCATGAATAAGAATGTAATTATTTCAGTTAAAGGCAATCAGCAGTATGTCGATGACAAAAATAGTATAGAACTGGTAACCCAAGGAAAATATTATAAAAAAGGAGACCATTATTTTATAACTTACAAAGAAACAGAAATCACAGGTATGGAAGGGACAACTACTACGTTAAAGATTGGTGATGGCAAAATTACGCTTATGAGATTCGGGCAAAATAATTCTCAGCTAATATTTGAAAAAGGGCAAAAGCATTTATGTTATTATGAAACGGAGTACGGTTCATTTACAGTGGGTGTGTTTTCGAATGATGTAAATATCAATCTGGATGATTACGGCGGTGAAATAGCGGTAGATTATTCTCTTGAAATAGACCACGCAAAAGCAGGGGAAAATGACTTTTATTTGCAGATAAGGGAGGCAAACTTAACAAATGATCAATTTAGTAGAGATAGCGAAAAACCAAATTAATGATGCAATCGAAAAGTCGGTAAGTAAGGCGATTGCTGCCCAACAATTGCCGCAAGTACAGCTTGATGAAATTGTAATTGAAGTTCCTAGAGAAAAACAGCATGGTGACTTTGCTACCAATGTAGCGATGCAAATTACCCGTCAAGCAAAAAAAGCACCGAGAATGATTGCGGATATCTTAATCAATCATATGGCATTGCATGATACCTATATTGAAAAAGTAGAGGTAGCGGGCCCGGGATTTATCAATTTTCACCTAAAAAAAGAATGGCTCTATCAAGTACTTATTGCAATCGAAAAAGAAGGGGCTGATTACGGAAAAATAAATATTGGTAATAATCAAAAAGTAATGGTGGAATTTGTAAGCGCTAATCCAACCGGTCCGATGCATATGGGAAATGCCCGGGGCGGTGCGTTGGGAGATTGTCTTGCCAGCGTATTGGATTGGGCAGGATATGATGTAACCCGTGAGTTTTATGTCAATGACGCAGGAAATCAAATAGAAAAGTTTGGGATATCTCTTGAAGCCAGATATATACAGCTGCTGAAAGGAGAAGATGCTTTTCCTTTTCCTGAAGATGGATATCACGGTGAGGATATAAAGGACCATATGAGAGATTTTATCGCCCTGGAAGGGGACAAGTATCTGGATGTTGAATCGGAAGAAAGAAAACAAGCATTTGTTGCGTTTGCTCTCAAAAGGAATATTGATAAATTAAAAGCAGACCTTAAAGCATATGGCATAGAATATGATGTTTGGTTCCATGAAAGTTGGTTATATGAAAGCAATGAAGTGCAGGAAACTATCGATTACTTGACAGAAAAAGGGTATACATATAAAGATGAAGATGCACTATGGTTTAAAGCCACGGAATTTGGGGCAGAAAAAGACGTTGTATTGGTAAGAAACAATGGCATCCCAACCTATTTTGCAGCTGATATTGCTTACCACAGAAATAAATTTGTCAAGAGAGGCTTTGAAAGAGTAATTGACATATGGGGTGCTGACCATCATGGGCACGTTGCCAGAATGAAGGGGGCCATGCAAGCGATCGGGTGCGATCCGGATAAATTGGACATTATCATTATGCAACTGGTAAGATTGTTTAGAAACGGTGAAATTGCAAGAATGTCTAAAAGAACGGGGCGGGCGGTAACATTAAGTGACCTTTTGGAGGAAACCAGCGTAGATGCGGCACGATTCTTCTTTAATATGAGACAGGCAGGAAGTCATTTGGATTTTGACCTTGATCTAGCTGTTTCCCAATCCAATGAAAATCCGGTCTATTATGTTCAATATGCCCATGCCAGAATCTGCAGCATTATAAACTTATTAGCACAGGAAGGTATAAAGGTACAGTCAACGGATAAGCTTAACCTTTCCCGATTGATTGAACCGGAAGAAATTGAGCTATTAAAGAAGCTTGCAGAACTTCCTGAAGAAATAAAAGGGGCGGCACTGTCTATGGAACCAAGCAGAATAACAAGATATGTGTTAGACCTTGCATCCTTATTTCATTCTTTCTACAATGCTTGCAGAGTAAAAGTAGAAGATGAAGAATTAATGATGGCAAGATTAAAACTAGTGGACAGTGTACGCATTGTTATTAAAAATGTATTAAATATGTTGAAGATATCTGCGCCGGAACAGATGTAACATTGGTAAAATGCATAGGAAAGTGTATCTTTCTTTAGATTTACACTTTCCGTTAAATATGCTTCAAAAAAGGCTTCTATATATATATATATATATATAATAGAAGCCTTTTTTTTAATACATAGGAAATTATATCGATAACCAATATCTAAATTTAAAATATATAAGTGTAGTTATCGATGAAATTAACCAACTTTAAAACTAAATATTTAGTTTTAAAGTTGGTTAATTATAAACCTTTGTATTTTGTGGACAAATTTATTTATAATTTCCGTCATGTGTTTCAAAAAAGTCAACCTTGAGAATCTTTTATAAAAAGACTTTTT
>JASGMB010000028.1 GCA_030156665.1 Clostridiales bacterium | reverse complement strand
AGGCTTAATAGATCAGCAGGCCTTGATAGATGCATTGAAAGCCAAGAAAATTGCAGGAGCAGCTTTAGATGTATTTACATTTGAGCCTTTGCCCCAAGACAGTGAATTTCTACAACTGGATAACGTCACATTAACAACCCATATTGCAGGAACCACCACCGACGCCCTTACAAACTCGCCTACACTGCTCATGGAAGATATTCGAAAACTATTTAAAAATGAGAAGCCCAGATTCATTGTAAATCCTGAGGTTTTAGAGATGGAAACATTTAAAAAATGGTTGGAGGATGTAAGAGCATGATAGTGAATTTACAATCAGTTTTAAAAGATGCAAAAGATAAAAAATATGCAGTAGGATCCTTTAATGTCTATAATTATGAAACCATAAGAGGGGTTATAGAATCTGCCAAGGAATCACAGATACCTGCAATTATCGCTTTTGGTGAGCGGTATATGGAAAATATGGATTTTAAGACGGTACATGCTATTGTGGATACCATGACAAAAGAGATAGATATTCCGATAGTATTGCATCTTGACCATTGTAAATTTCCTGAGAATATTTTTAAGGCAATAAGGGCAGGATTTACATCGGTGATGTATGACGGTTCCCATTTAAGCTATGAGGAAAACTTAAAAAACACCAAGGAAATTGTTGAAATAGCACATGCAACAGGTGTGTCGGTAGAAGCGGAATTGGGCAGTCTTGCGGGAGGAGAAGGTTCCAACGAAGGAGCGGAAGACCAAAATGAGATATACACTAATCCTATACAGGCAAAAGAATTTGTAAGTTTTACAGGCGTAGACGCACTGGCTGTATCTATCGGTACTGTTCACGGAATGTATAAAGGAGAGCCCAAGATCAGTATTGATGTATTAAAAGAAATCGCTTCAAGGGTTGATGTGCCTTTAGTATTGCACGGAGGTTCCGGCACGCCGGAAGTGACCATAAGAGATTGTATACAAAACGGTATTTGTAAGATTAATGTGAATACAGAAATATCGGTATATACAGTGGAAAAAATCAAAGAGCTTATGACAGGAGAGAAAACGTATCACCTTTCAAACATTTCGTTAAAGACAGTAGGATATGTAAAAGAAATAGTAAAAAAATATATGTCAATGTTTTATAGATAATAGGGTGTATAATTTTTAGAGCTCGATGCGACAAAGGAGAGTTATTCCCTGTCGCATTTTGGATCTATTCTTCAATAACAGCAAATCCTTCATTTTCTATTATGGTTTTTACGTTTTTATAGGTAGCCTGTTTTGCGTTTTGTAACTTTAATTTGATGATTTTTTTGTCGGTATCTAAATTGGTTAATATAGATTTAATATCTTTCGGTTGTACTTCTTTATTTTTAAAATAAATATTTTGTTCTTTTATTTCTATTACAGGGTAAGATTCTTCCTGCTGTTCTATTTTTGAAGAATTTTTCGCAGTATCCTGTTGGCTGCCTAACATGCCCAGTCCCAAATTGAATCCCGAAAGCTTTAACCCCCAGAATATTAATAAGCTGATAATGGCTACCCAAAAAATAAACTTTATAAATTTAGAAAATTTCATATCTTAGTTCCCCCCCATCTCTAAAAATCCGTATTCGGTTTTAAAAAATCTGGTATTGCCATAGGTATTTTCAAGTCCTTTAATTGCACTCCACACAAGGTCATATGCGTCTTTATCCACTTCATCATCTAACCACGTGAGCCCAATTAAGACCATACCTACACCTCCTTGTTGACTGCTGATTTCATTATCAATCAGGTCGATAATTTTTTGCTTCATATCTTCTTTTTTACCCTTATCTTCAGGAAGAATCACAAAAAAATTTGTCGGTTTTGAATTAAGATAGATTTGATTTTGGGCAGTAGCAATGCCGACTTCTAAAAAAAAGACTCTTTTTGAAATTTCCTGATATTTGATCATCTCTTTGACCAAAACTTTTTCATTCAATAATTTTTCAAATTGTTCAATCACTTCATCTTTTTTTATAGTATCCAACTGGTTTAATAATTTATCGATTTCATCTTTATTTTTATCTAAAGAATTAAAATAGGCAGCAGTCAGGTCCTTATAGAATTCTTTTTCTTTATTTCGATAGAAATTGGTTTGGGATATTTCTTGTTCAAGATTTTTTACCTTATCAGCAAGCTGTTGATTCTCATTCAATAATTTTTGCTCCTGTTTGGATAACTCCTCATTTTTATTATCAGCGTTTGCAAAATGTGCATTTGCATTAAGCATAAAGGCAAACAATATAATTAAAACAATATCCAAAAGCGGTGTAAGGTCTATTAAAGCTTTTTTATTCATTACATTCACCCAACATCTCCTGTTGATATTTATCAATCCTTGAAATAAGAAGATTTAAGCTTTCATTATTATATTCTACTGTAGAAATGATTCTACTTTCTAAAAATTTAAAGATAATAGCACATATTAGCCCCCAAAAAGTAGAAGTAAGGGCAGTAGAAAAATTCGGCATAATGGTATCCGAAGAAAAGTTAACAACTCTCAGCAGTGAAACGACGGTACCCAGTATTCCCAACAGAGGGAAAATGGTGATAATGGTGCTAAATACGTGGTATATAGCATTCACTTCTTTCCGCATCTGTTCTAGTTGTTCAATTTTCGGCAAATTTAGCTTTGTGGTTGAAACTTGCAAAGAAAAATCAAATATACTTCTGATGGGAATGGATAATGTTTTGTTTAAATGATTATGTAAAAGGGTTGTTTTTTTATTGACGTCAAGATAAATAAGTAAGTTTGCAAAAGCAAGTATTAAAATGATGATGTCATACCCCAAAAGGTTAGAAAAGATGATTTTTAAAATATTCATTTTTGACTCCCTTTAACTTTGTTTTTATGGTATTGGTAATTCTAGTATACTACATATTTTGATGATTTTCTATGTTATTTGCAATAGTGTAATGAACAATTTATACAGTAAAGCTGCGAATAAAAATGATATTTTTTTTAAAATGACGAAATTGATTTAGAGCAGTTGACAAAGGCACCTTATAAAAGTATACTGTATATTGTATACAAAAAATGTTTTAACCAAAGAAAAAGTGGTATGAATAAAATAGATAAAAGACAAGTTCTAAAAAGCAGAGTGTTATAGAAACTAGTGTATTTAAATTTAAAAAAGATAGGAGGAGATTTTATGAATACAAAGTTTAAATCTGGAGCATGGACCAATGAGATAAATGTGAGAGATTTCATACAAAAAAATTATATGCCCTACGATGGAGATGACAGTTTTCTGGCATCGCCTACCTCAGCTACCCTTAAGCTGTGGAAAAAAGTACAAGAGCTTATGAGGCAGGAAAGAGAAAAGGGCGGCGTTCTAGATATAGATAATAAGACTATATCTACCATTACTTCTCACAAGCCCGGATATATTGATAAAGACCTTGAACAAATTGTAGGGTTACAGACAGATGCACCGTTAAAAAGAGCAATTATGCCTTTTGGTGGTATTCGAATGGTTCGAAACTCACTAAAAGCTTATAACTACCCTATGGATCCTGAAGTAGAAAATGTATTCAAATATCGAAAGACACATAATGATGGCGTTTTCGATGCGTATACCGATGAAATGAAGAGAGCAAGACATACAGGTATTATCACAGGATTGCCGGATGCTTACGGCAGAGGTAGAATTATTGGAGACTATAGAAGAGTTCCCCTTTATGGTGTAGACTTTTTAATTGAAAAAAAGAAACAAGCCAAGAAAAACTATGTTTTTGCGACCATGGATTCACCAGTTATCCGACAGAGAGAAGAGCTAAGTGAACAAATAAGGGCTTTAGAAGAATTAAAAGAGATGGCGGCAAGTTACGGTTATGATATCAGCAGGCCGGCACAGGATACTAAGGAAGCAATTCAGTGGTTATACTTTGCATATCTTGCGGCGGTAAAAGAACAAAACGGTGCAGCAATGAGCTTGGGCAGAGTTTCCACTTTCCTTGATATATATGCGCAAAAAGATTTAGAAGAAGGAAGATATACTGAAGAACAAATTCAGGAAATGGTAGACCACTTTGTCATGAAACTTAGAATGGTTAGATTCTTAAGAACACCGGAATACGATGCGCTGTTTTCAGGAGACCCTACCTGGGTAACCGAAGCCCTTGCCGGTATGGGAGTAGATGGAAGACATATGGTTACCAAGATGACTTACAGATTCCTGCACACCCTTACAAACTTAGGCCCTGCACCTGAGCCCAATATGACGGTTCTTTGGTCTAGCAGATTACCCCGCAACTTCAAAAAATACTGTGCAAAAATGTCTGTCCAAACTTCTTCTATTCAGTATGAAAATGATGACTTAATGAGAGAGAAATTTGGAGACGACTACGGTATTGCGTGCTGTGTTTCTGCAATGAAAATAGGAAAGCAGATGCAATTCTTCGGAGCAAGAGCAAATCTTGCAAAAGCACTGCTATATGCAATCAATGGTGGTAAAGATGAAAAAACAGGGGAACAGGTAGGTCCCGCATTTGTACCGGTTACTTCTGAATATCTTGATTACGATGAAGTCATGAAGCGATTTGATGATGTATTGGAATGGTTGTCTAATTTATATATCAATACACTCAATATCATCCATTATATGCATGATAAATATTGCTATGAAAAATTGGAAATGGCACTTCACGATGAAGAAATACTGCGAACTTCTGCTTGCGGCTTGGCGGGTTTGTCTGTAGTAGTGGATTCATTATCGGCAATTAAACATGCAAAAGTCAAAGTGATCAGAAATGAAACAGGATTAGCAGTAGACTATGAAGTAGAAGGAGACTATCCTAAGTTTGGTAATAATGACCCGGTAGTAGATGAAATGGCAGTAGATTTGGTGAAGAACTTTATGTCTAAGCTCAGTAAGCATAAAACTTACAGGGATAGTAAACCTACAATGTCTATATTGACCATTACATCCAATGTAGTATACGGAAAGAAAACTGGAAGCACACCTGATGGTAGAAAAGCAGGGGAGCCTTTTGCACCGGGAGCTAACCCAATGCACAAAAGAGATACAAAGGGCTGTATTGCTTCTATGGCTTCTGTAGCCAAAATACCTTATGATTACAGTGAAGACGGTATCTCCTATACCTTCTCCATCGTTCCGGACGCGCTAGGAAAATTGGAGGATGAGAAATACAACAATCTTATAGCATTATTGGACGGTTATTTCAATCAGAGTGGACACCATATTAATGTAAACGTACTCAACAAGGATGTACTGTTGGATGCAATGGATCATCCTGAAAAGTATCCACAGCTCACTGTAAGAGTGTCTGGATATGCAGTAAACTTCATCCGGTTAACCAGAGAGCAGCAGTTGGATGTAATCAATAGAACCTTCCACGATAAATTTTAAAAAATTCACAGTTTATAGTTCACAGTTCACAGGTCACAGTAAATAAAAAGGATAAAAAATCTATTAACTATTAACTGTAAGCCGTGAACTGTGAACAAGTTTTTATTAAAAACCATATCTGACATAATATTTACCATAAAAAACCGTATCTATATAATCGGTTCTTTTATTGACAATATTTTAACAATAATCTATAATAAAGATTGTTAAATGGTTAACAAGTATAAACAACGCTGCTGGAGGTAACTTACATGTTACAAGTTTATATATGTGTAGGGAGTTCCTGTCACTTAAAAGGTTCCTACCATATTATAAAGACTTTTCAGAACTTAATAAAGAAGCATGACTTGGAAGAAAAGATTGAGTTAAAGGCATCTTTTTGCTTGGGGCATTGTACAGAAGGTTAACCAACTTTAAAACTAAATATTATGATTTAAAGTTGGTTAATTTCATCGATAACTACACTAATTTATTTTAAGTTTAGATATTGGTTATCGATATAATGGGGAGGTTATAATATGGGTATTATCCAGTTCAAAGAAGCTAATTGTAAGAATTGTTATAAATGTATTCGCAGTTGCCCCATTAAAGCAATAGCCTTCAAAAACGAACAGGCGGAAATTATAGAAGATGAATGTATCTTATGTGGTCAATGTTTACTGGTATGCCCACAGAATGCAAAACGTGTGAGAAGTGATGTTGAAAAAGTGAAGAAATATATAGCAAAAAAAGAAAAAGTTTATGCAAGTCTTGCACCTTCTTTTACCTCAGCATTTCAAATATCCGACAGCAGAATAATGTTTTCTATTTTAAAGCAAATGGGGTTTACGCATGTAGAAGAAACGGCAATTGGTGCAGCAAAAGTCTCAAAAGAATATGAAAAACTTTTAAGAGAAGAGGGAATGAAAAACATTATTACCACCGCATGTCCCACTACAGTTTTTTTGATTCAAAAATATTATCCGGAACTTATTGATCAGATGGCGCCCGTGGTATCTCCGATGATTGCTCACGCAAAAATGATGCGTGCAGTATATGGCGCAAGAATAAAGGTGGTGTTCATTGGACCATGTATTTCAAAAAAAGCAGAATGCAATGATCTTCAGAATGATGGCGTAGTAGATGCTGTCATTACTTTTGAAGAGCTGGAAGAATGGATGAAGAATGAAAACATCACCTTTGACATTGACCAAGGGGAAGAACCGAAAGGTATGCGAAATGTAATGGCAAGATTTTATCCAATCCCGGGAGGAATTATTAGGTCAATAAGCAGAGATGAAAGAAAATCATATAAATGTGTTAGTGTAGATGGAATAGATAGATGTATAGAAGTGTTAAATTCAATCAAACAAGGTGAGGTTTCCAACTATTTTATTGAGATGCATGCCTGTGCGGGAGGATGTCTGGGAGGTCCATGTATTAAATCTAAAAAAGACGGTTTTTTGAGTGCAAGGGACAGATTAATTGACTATGTCAAGAAAAATGCAAAAGATATAGGAATGTCGATGATTGAGGATGTAAATGTAAAACTATCTAAAAAGTTTATCGATAGGTCTCAAAATTATCAAATACCGGATGAAAAAACCATAAGAGAAATCTTGAGTAAGATAGGGAAAGTCAATAAAGAGAAAGAATTAAATTGTGGAGCCTGTGGTTATTCTACCTGTAGGGAGAAAGCAATTGCCGTATATAATAATAAAGCGGAACTGCATATGTGTTTACCATACATGCGAGAAAGAGCAGAGTCTATTTCGAATATTATTATAAATTCAACCCCCAATGCCATTTTAGCACTAAATGAAAGTTTGTGTATTCAGGAATTTAATCTAACTGCACAGAAACTTTTTACTGTAGAAAAAGAAGACATATTGGGAAAATATATTTATGAGGTATTGGACTGTCCTGATTTTGAGCGGGTTCAAGAAACAGGTCAAAGTATTTTAAATAAGAAATATCATTATGAACAGTATGGGCTTATTGTAGAACAGTCTATCATATATGTGAAGGAACAGCAGCTTATTATTGCTTTAATAAAAGATATTACAAAGGAAGAAAAACAGCATCAGCAAATGAATAAGGTTCGTTCAGAAACAGTAGATATAGCACAGAAAGTAATTGAAAAGCAAATGCGTGTGGCACAGGAAATTGCTAGCTTATTAGGTGAAACGACAGCTGAAACAAAAATCGCACTGACAAAATTAAAAAACTCAATCCTATCGGATATAGGTGATAATAAATGAATTTATTCGTTGAAACAAATTATGAAAGTTTAAATAAGCACAATGAAGAACTATGTGGTGACAAGGTAGAAATTATTCGTAATGAAGATTCTGTAATCGTTGTACTAGCAGACGGGTTGGGTAGTGGGGTCAAGGCGAATATACTTGCCACTTTGACCAGCAAGATTATTGGTACCATGCTTCTCAATGGCGCAATTATCGAAGAAGCGGTGGAAACCATTGCAAGCACACTTCCTGAGTGTAAAGAAAGAGGTATAGCTTATTCTACTTTTTCCATACTGCAAATTTTTAAGTCGGGAGAGGTGTACCTTGTAGAATTCGACAATCCCTCAGTTTTTCTTTTGAAAAAAGGTCATTTTACAGACTTACAAAAGCAAGAAAGAAAGATTCATGGCAAGTTAGTAAAAGAAAGCAGATTTATCGCTACACCCGGCGATATGTTTATCATGATCAGTGATGGCGTGATTCATGCAGGCATAGGAGGAACATTGAACTTAGGATGGCAGTGGGAAAATGTAAAGGAATATATTCAACGGGTCTATAAACCGGATGTTACAGCCAAAAATATGTCAAAATTGCTTTTAGCGGTTTGTGACAATTTATATATGCAAAAACCGGGAGATGATACCACTGTAGTTACGGTAAAAGTCAAAGAACCAGTTCCGGTGAACATTATGGTGGGTCCCCCTGTTGATCGCCAGCAGGATAGTTATGTAGTTCATAAATTCATTAGTGAGCAGGGGAAAAAGATTGTATGTGGAGGTACTACATCCCAAATTATAAGCAGAGAGCTGGGTAGAGAAATTGTAACAAACTTCAACTATTTCAACCCTTCCATACCGCCAACGGCTGAAATAGAAGGAATTGATTTGACAACGGAAGGTGTATTGACGATAGGAAAAACTTTGGATTATTTAAAAAAATATTGCTCTTCGAAGAGTACCATAAAAGATATTTTAAAATTAAATCAGAGGGATGGTGCTTCACAATTAGCCAAAATTCTTATAGAACAGGCTACAAAAATTAACTTTTTTGTAGGGAGGGCAATGAATCCTGCCCATCAAAATCCAGAACTTCCTCTAGATTTGAGTATTAAGCTGAAGCTGGTGAAAGAGATGGCTAAATGCTTAGAAAATATGGGAAAAGAAGTAAGGGTAGAATACTTCTAATGAGGTGTAAGATGAACATTCTAAGGCTTTTTGCAGCGTTCTTACCATAATATTTTTTAAATAAAAAATATGCCCTTTTTTAACAAAATGATTGACAAATAATTAACAATATATTATAATGTAATTGTTAAAATATTAACAATAGTAACAATGAAATAGCACCGGTGCTTTTAAAATAGATATCTTTTAAGGAGGTTTTTATAATGGCTGAAAAGGTAGTAAACAAGAATAATCAAAAAGAAGTAACTGCACAGCAAACAATAGATAACTTGGTTTCAAGAGCACAAGCTGCACTGGATAAATTTATGCAGCTAGATCAAGAACAAATTGATAACATCGTAAAAGCCATGGCAATGGCAGGCTTAGATGAACATATGCGTTTAGCAAAAATGGCGGTTGAGGAAACCGGCAGGGGCGTATATGAAGATAAGATTACTAAAAACATCTTTGCAACTGAATATATCTACCACAGTATCAAATATGATAAAACCGTTGGCATTATCAATGAGAATGAACTGGAAGATTATGTAGAAGTTGCTGAACCGGTTGGAGTCATTGCAGGGGTAACACCGGTAACCAATCCAACTTCCACCACCATGTTTAAATGCATTATTTCCATTAAAACAAGAAATCCGATTATATTTGCATTCCATCCTTCTGCACAAAAGTGCAGTGCTGAGGCAGCACGTGTGGTAAGAGATGCTGCTGTAAGAGCAGGGGCGCCGGAAGATTGTATTCTCTGGATTGAACAACCTTCTTTGGAAGCAACACAGGCATTAATGAATCATCCTGGCGTCGCTTTGATTCTTGCAACCGGAGGTTCGGGAATGGTTCAAGCAGCGTATAGTACCGGAAAACCTGCTTTGGGCGTTGGACCGGGTAATGTACCTTGCTTTATCGAAAAAACAGCAAATGTAAAAAGGGCAGCAACAGACCTTATTCTTTCAAAAACTTTTGACAACGGAATGATTTGTGCTTCTGAGCAAGCCGTGATTGTAGAAAAAGAAATTGCTCAGGAATTTGAAATATTTATGAAAGAAAACAAATGTTATTTCTTAAATAAAGATGAAATAGCAAAATTAGAAAAACTTGCGATAGATGAGAAAAAATGTGCAATGAATCCTGCTGTAGTTGGACAATCAGCTTACACTATTGCTAAAATGGCCGGATTAAGTGTACCGGAAGATACTAAAATCTTAATTGCTCAATTGGAAGGGGTAGGAGCACAGTATCCTTTATCCCGTGAAAAATTAAGTCCTATTCTTGCATATTACGTAGTAGAAAATGCAGAAGAGGGAATTAAAAGAGCAGAAGAAATGGTTGAATTCGGAGGATTGGGACATTCAGCAGTTATTCATTCGGAAAATGCACAAGTAATAGAAGAATTTTCTAAGAGAATCAAGGCAGGAAGATTAATTATTAATTCTCCATCCACTCACGGTGCAATAGGAGATATCTACAATACTAATATACCTTCTCTCACATTAGGATGTGGTTCCTTCGGTAGAAACTCCACTACTTCCAATGTATCAGCAGTAAACCTGATCAATAAAAAAAGAGTGGCAAGGAGAAGAGTAAATATGCAGTGGTTTAAGATTCCGGAAAAAATTTATTTCGAATCGGGTTCAATACAATACCTCGAAAAAATGCCCGATATCTCTAGAGCATTTATTGTTACTGACCCTTACATGGTAAAATTAGGTTATGTAGATAAAATATTATACTATCTCAGAAAAAGACAACAGTATGTACACTGTGAAATATTCTCAGAAGTTGAACCGGATCCATCGGTAGAGACAGTGATGAAGGGCTGCGACCTAATGAACAAATTCCAACCGGATGTAATTATTGCATTGGGCGGTGGTTCTGCAATGGATGCAGCAAAGGGAATGTGGTTATTCTACGAGCATCCCGAAACTGACTTCAATGCTTTAAGATTGAAGTTTATGGATATAAGAAAAAGAGTATTTAAATTCCCTAGACTAGGCAGTAAGGCAAAAATGGTTGCTGTACCAACAACTTCAGGCACAGGTTCAGAAGTAACATCCTTTGCAGTTATTACTGATAAGAAGAAAAATATAAAATATCCTCTGGCTGATTACGAGTTAACCCCGGATGTTGCCATTATCGATCCTGATTTTGTAATGACCGTACCGGCTTCTGTTACGGCTGATACTGGTATGGATGTATTAACCCATGCGATTGAGGCATATGTTTCGGTACTTGCTTCTGATTATACCGATGCCTTAGCAATGAAAGCAATACAACTGGTATTTGAATATCTACCAAAAGCCTATAAGAACGGTAGCGACCGTTTAGCACGTGAAAAGATGCATAATGCTTCCTGTATTGCAGGGATGGCCTTTACTAACGCATTTCTGGGTATCAACCACAGTCTGGCACACAAATTGGGAGGAGAATTCCATATTCCTCATGGAAGAGCAAATGCGGTACTTTTACCTCATGTAGTGGAATACAATGCACAAAAGCCGACAAAGTTTGCTTCCTTCCCTAAGTATGAAACCTTTATTGCCGATAAGAAATATGCAGAAATTGCGAAAGCCCTTGGATTACCTGCTTCAACAACTGAAGAAGGTGTAAAGAGCTTGATTAAGGCGATAAAAGATTTAATGAAAGAAATCAATTTGCCAATGAGTATTGCTGAATGCGGCGTAGACAAAAAACAGTTTATGGCTAAGGTAAGCGAATTAGCGGACAGGGCCTTTGAAGACCAGTGTACTACAGCAAATCCAAGAATGCCATTGGTAAAAGAGCTTGAAGAAATATATGTAAAAGCATTTGGGAAGTAATTAAGGTGAAATAATATGCCAATGAAGACAATTACCCTAAAATTGCATTGTCCCAGTAAAAGAAAACGTCAAGTAATTGATAGGGCAATGCTGAATTATTCCAAAGCTTATCAATATCTTTTAGATAAAGCCCATACCCAGATAGAAGATATACGCAATCACTATAGAGACAGCAAGGGTAATTATAAGGCAATCAACATAGCCAAATGGGTTAATAAAGAACTTAGTAAAGAGCTTAATCAATTTGATGTGCAGCCTTTTAAGGATGCTTTAAAGATAGATTTTGGGATTACTTTAGCAAGCTACCTGAGTTTGAATGAGATTCAACAGGACGCAAATTATCCCATTGCATATTTACCTACCCAAGAATGGCTAGAGAGATATAATGATATAATGGATGCATTGATAAACGAATCAAGGTCATCCTATGAATGTGACAGAGAAATTCATAAGATTCTGAAAAAAGCTGACAATTTAAAGCCATTATTCTTTTGCAGATATGCTGTTAATAGAGATTATTGTCTGCTATATGACGCTAAAAACAATAGATATTATGCAAAACTTTATTTGATGAATGCAAAAGATGAGAATCGACAACCGATTGAGAATAATAAAAACAGAGAATTAATATATATTCATAAGGATAAACAGGTATTAGAAAGCAGTGGAAGAAAAGAGCGATTTTTATTGTTTCCTCTGGCGTTCGGGCAGTGGCAGGAACAGTACTTAAAAAAAGCATTAGATAATCCTAAAATGCTTAAAACTGCCAGGCTCATCAAAAAGAAAAATGAGTATTTTTTATCCATTAGTATAGATATGGGTGAGGTAAAACAAATAAAGACCGAAACATTTTTAGGGGTGAGCAGGGCGCTTAAAAGCCCTGTTCATTATACCGTTGTTGATCGGGAGAGTAATATCATCAGTAATGGTGTTATCGTAGCTACTCCCATTCCCAAAATAGGAGTTTTAAAAAATAAAAAAAATGCCGTGCCTATTTGCGAACTTCATAAGATTGCCAATAGTATTGTACAAATTGCTTATAAAGAACGGGCGCAAGTTATCATGAAAGCACTTATAGATAAAGGGGATAAGCTGCAGTGGGTAAATGAAAACAACGAAAAAAGCACACCCGTCTTAAGTGTATATAATTATAATCAACTAACCAGGATACTGGAATACAAGCTGATTGAAAAGGGTTTGCCCGCCCCTATTAAAGTAAGTCCGGTAGGTATTTTCTATACCTGTCCCGAATGCGGTCTGCACACCAAACAAAACAGGTTTTCCAAGGATATGTTTATATGTTTGGCATGCGGAACGACCTTAGATATTGAGTGTTTGGGCAGTCTAAATGTAGCACGGAAATTAAACCACCACAGTAAAGGAACATTAAAAATCAAAGTTGAAAAAACAGCAAAAGGTGTAAAGTTTACAAATAAAGTATTAGGATTAGAATTTCACCCTACCGACCCATATAATTGTATGGACGAATTTTCACAAGAAATAAAAAAAATAATGCAGGATTTCTATAGCAATATCCATAATAATGCAAAAGATAAAGAATTTAAGAAAAAATACAGTTTGATAAAAAAATTACAAGAAGCTGAAGATTTAAGTACACTGATACAAATAATCTAACTAAACATATGGTGTTTTTGCTACCACACCATGGTCTGTTAATAAGGGTTACCTTATAAATGGACTGAAACTTACAGAGTAAGCCTGTGAAAACAGGAAAGTGTAGCTATCTGACATTTTATAAGTACCCCCTGGAAATATTCTCTTTCCAGGGGGTATTGATTTATTCATTTACACATATGAAAACATGAGATACAATAAAATAAAAACATATGTTTGGGGGAATTGAAGTGAATGAACTAATATTCATTCATTGCGGAGATATACATCTTGATGCACGGTTCACAGCTACCGGTATGACAGATAGAAAAGCAAAAGAGAGGCGGCAAGAACTCCGGGATGTTTTTATACGTATTATCGATGAGGTGATAAAGCAAAAAGCTCAGCTGCTGCTTATTAGTGGAGATCTTTTTGAGCATGAATATGTGAGTAGGAATACTATAGAATTTATAGCAAGTCAATTCAATAGAATCTCAAATGTGAAAGTATTTATTTCTCCTGGAAATCACGATCCTTATGTAGCGAATTCTTACTACTGTACCTTTCAATGGCCTGTGAATGTGCATATTTTTACCAATGTCCTGGAAGGTATCTACCTTCAGGAGTTAGATGTGGTTGTCTACGGAGTAGGTTTTTCCGGCAAATATCAATATGAATCAATGCTCGGGTCCCTTAAAAATATAGATACTGCGCAAATTAATATATTATTGACCCATGGTACGTTAGACAATATTTCACCTAAATGTCCTTACCATCCCATTATGAATAGTGAAATTAGTCAATATGGGTTTGAATATGCTGCTTTGGGACATATTCATAAGATGACAGAGTGTAGTGAAAATCGTATTGTTTACTGCGGTAGTCCTGAACCTTTAGGATTTGATGAGCCGGGTGACCACGGCATTATTGTGGGCAAGGTATCCAAGACCGATATAGTGCTTCAATTTGCAAAAATGAATAAAAGAGAATGCATCACGCAAGAGATCAATATTTCCGACCTCTCTACTGCGGATGAGGTGGAAATGCGTATAAAAGAGCGATTAAAAACCTTAACCGATGATATCGTACATATTCGTTTAACCGGAAGACAAAATCGGGAAATGGATTTGGATGTGCAATTAATGACTTCTCGTTTGTGGGACCGGTGTTTTTATTTAAAAATAACAGATAATACGTATCCCGACTATCATCTGGAAGAATTGTGCAAGCAATACAATTTAAAAGGCATTTTTACCAGAAAAATATTGCAGGAAATTGAAAAAAACCATGATGCACAGATGAAAGAGAAGCTTTTTAGAGCACTTTATCTGGGACTGGACGCATTATCCAATGAATAATTAATGAAGGCAGATGATTAGAGGTGAAATTAGATTGAAAATTGATAGAATGTGTATCAACCATTTTGGGAAATTTGAAAATAAAGAAATAGAATTTGATAAAGGGTTGAATATCGTATATGGTGCTAATGAGTCGGGCAAATCTACCATTATGGCTTTTATAAAGGCGATGCTGTATTCACTGACAAAAAAAGAAGAAAGAAAGTATTTGCCCTGGGGGCGTAGTGAATTTGGAACAAATAACACCCTTACGTATACTTTAGATAACCAGCAGACTTATACCGTTGAGAGAAATTTTAACCGCAAAACAACCTCTATCTATATGACCGAACCTTATCAAGAGGTAACTGCTTTATTTCCGGTACATAAAAATAATGTACTTTTTATGGAAGAGCACATAGGACTTAATGAAGCAGCTTTTGAATCTTCTATTTTAATAAAGCAGTTAGGAATAAAGGTAGGAGATAAGGGAAGCAAAGACATTGTAGAGCGGTTGGTCCGTTTAAGTCAGTATGGGGATGAAAACATCGATTATAATAATGCGATAAAAAAGTTAGATGAAATAAAGGATACCATTGGCGTAGGAAATTTAGGTAAACATAAAAAACTTGTACAAGTGAATCAATCCATTGCAAATCTTCAAGCTGAGTTAGAACAAGCACTTTATAATGTCCGTGCTGCACAAGCGCTGCAGCAGGAGACCAATCAGCTTTATAAAGAACAGCAAGCACTTAAAAAAGAAATAGAAGACTTATTGACTATCAAACAGTATAAAAAGCTTCCATTGTTGCATCATTATGAAGCGGCAAAAAACAGGCTGGAAGAATGCAGGAAAAAACAGGAGATGCTGGAGCGGCAATTATCGGTATATGATACTTTTGCCCATGTTACTGAACAGGATATTCGCACCATTGAAACGGAATTGAATAAAATTCAAATGTTAGAACAGCAGGCAGAAGAATTGGCAGTTAAAATAGAACGGCAGACAAATGAAAAGGAAAAGATGTACCAGCAGGTTAAAAGTGAGAGCGAAAGCTTTGTGCAAGCAGATGTACGTATTCAATTAATAGAAGACAAGGTCCACCAACTGAGAAGTCATTTAAGTATTGCCGATACGGTAGGAATCATTGGTATTTTATTATCCATATTGGGAGGATGGACACTTGGTAAGACATATCCGGCGTGGTATGCTTTGTTTCTTGTGCCTCCGGCTGCAGTATTTCTACTCATGGGCTATCATAAAAACGTAAAATCCAGAATAGCACAATGGCATATAAGACAACAGCAGCTGAGTAATGAACTGATGAATAATGAAGAAGTGCAGGTAATCAATAAGCTGATACAAAGCCTTAATGCAGACCACAAAGAAATCAGGGATAGAATAGGACATGGGTATGCCGCTCTTATCAGTAAAATGGAAGCATTGGGGTTTGACGATGTGGAAAAAAGTATTATTTCTATGTTTGTTCATGAATTAAAACAGGCTTTTGATGCACGGATGGATATCTTACGGCAATTGGAAGAAAGTAAAAAAGAAATCGCGGCAGTGAGTGAAAGTCTGGAGATTGCAAGTAAAACAACTGCGGATATGGCGTGGGATACGCTTGCTGAAATAGATGAACGGCAGTACAGAGAACGATGTGAAAAATACGGGATAGATGAACATATGACAGCTGCACAGGTTGAGCAGTGCATAGAAGAAAAAAAACAGCAGTTAAAAGAGATTGAATTAAGTATTAGTGCAAATCATAAAGAAATAGAGATAATCTCAAAGGAATACCGCCACCCCGGAGATCTTGAAGAACAGTTGAAAGAAGCATTTGATGAAAAACAGGAGTATGAAGACATAAAAGAAGCAGTTGATATAGCAAAAGGTTTTTTAAAGGAATCGTTAAAAGAAATACAACAAAATTATGCACCTTTGCTAAATCAGCAAATGAATAGTATTTTAAGCACCATTACGGATGAAAAATATAATAAAGTAGATACCAATTCGAGCTTGGATGTAGTTATCCATGATATGCAAAACGGTGTGATTGATTTGAATTTATTAAGCAACGGTACCATTGACCAGATATATTTTGCGTTAAGGCTTGCAGTTGCACAAATGCTATCGGTAAAAGAAACCCTTCCTCTCATCATTGATGAAGCTTTTGCCCAATATGATGACCAGAGATTGCGTAATACCATTGCTTTTTTATTGAGGCTCGCTAAACAAAGACAGATACTTCTTTTTACCTGCCAAAAACGGGAGTTGGATATACTCGAAGATTTAAAGGGAATATATAAAAAGATTTTGATATAACAATGTATAATGTATAAATTAACACGTTGTGCTAGTTTAATTTGGAGTTCAGAGCTCGGAGGGACATAATATCGATAACCAATATCTGAATTTAAAATAAATTAATTGTAGTTATCGATGAAATTAACCAACTTTAAATTATAATATTTAGTTTTAAAGTTGGTTAATTATAAAACAACATTGAAACCCAAGTATAATTTGTATTTGTTGTAGCTATACTACTAATATGGTTTTTGCGGAAAAAGATGAGGCTATGACAAAAAGAGAACAAGTTATTCAAACATATCGTGATGTACTGAAGAGTTAAAAAAAGAGCCTGGGTATAAGTATAAAATGTCTATTTTCTGTAAAAATATATAAAATAAATAGGAGTTTTCAATATGAGCCTTATAAAAAATCTTTTTCGCATGAATAAAGCAGTGAATACAACCAAACAAAATGATGTACAAAAAAACAATAAAAGTCAGAAAAGACTTCTAACGACGAGTCTTCAGCAAAATATCAACATAGTAAAGGAAACATTGGGTAAAAGCTCTGACATTGTTATCAGAGAATTTCGTGCCGGTGAAGGTGGTAAGCTTCATATAGCGGTAATGTATACCGATGGTTTAGCCGATAAAAAACTTGTTCAAGACTTTATTTTAGAAGTCTTAATGCTTGATCTGAGAAAAGTTGATATTGATGACAGTGTACTTCTTAAGAAAAATTCTTTTAAAATATTAACAGATTTGGTGCTTCCAGTAGGGGATGTGAAGGAGATTTCAGATTTTGACAATCTCTTTACCCATCTATTGTCCGGTGATACAGTGATTTTAATGAATGGGTATGGCAAAGGGATTGTAGTTAGTTCCAAAGGCTGGGCAGACCGCAGTGTGGAAGAACCAAGTTCCCAAACGGTTGTCAGGGGACCAAAAGACGGATTTACAGAGACATTACGAGTCAATACGGCACTCATTCGCCGAAGGATAAAGGATCCAAATCTTTGGATAGAGGTAAAACCTATTGGCAGAAGAACAAAAACCGATGTAGCAGTTGTGTATATAAAGGGAGTTGCAGGTGATAAGATTGTTGAAGAGGTTCACAGGCGCCTTGACAAAATCAATATTGACGGAATATTAGAAAGCGGATATATTGAAGAACTCATTCAAGATGAAACCTTTACCCCTTTTCCTACTGTGTTTAATACCGAAAGACCCGATGTTGTGGCAGCAGGGTTATTGGAAGGACGTATTGCCATTTTGGTGGACGGAACCCCTTTTGCTTTATTAGTACCAGCATTATTTATTCATTATTTTCAGTCCAGTGAAGACTATTATCAACGGTTTGATATTGCTACATTGCTGCGCTTGATTCGATACTTAAGTTTTTTTCTTACACTTTTAGTACCATCTATGTATGTTGCAGTCACCACGTTTCATCAGGAGATGATTCCTACGCCTCTTTTGATCAGTCTTGCTGCCCAGCGGGAAGGGGTGCCTTTTCCCGCGATATTAGAAGTTTTGTTAATGGAGGTTACCTTTGAAATCTTAAGGGAAGCCGGCGTCAGGATGCCTAGAGCAATAGGGCAGGCTATATCTATCGTAGGCGCATTGGTATTAGGGGAGGCATCGGTAAAGGCGGGTATTATTTCGCCGGCAATGGTCGTTGTAGTATCCATTACTGCTATCAGCAGTTTTGTATCCCCTACTTTTAATATGGCCATTGCTGTGAGAATCATCCGGTTTATCTTTACATTCTTAGCAGCAACCTTCGGGTTATATGGAATTGCTGTAGGACTGTTGACAATGGTTCTGCATCTGTGCAGTTTACGTTCCTTCGGAATTCCCTATATGTCTCCAATGGGTCCCTTGATTTTGGAGGATCAAAAGGATACCATTATCCGTTTTCCTCATTGGGCATTTTTTAAGCGTCCCCGCTTAATGAATCAAAAGGATGTGGTGCGCCAACAAAGACCAATAAAAGCAAAACCGAAGCCGCCACAAGATGGACGATAAATACAAGCTTTAGAAGGATAAAGGAGTTTGCTGTATGAAAAAAAGAAAGGCACTGCTGTTTTTCCTGGTCATTACAATCCTTTTTTTATCAGGCTGCTGGAGCAAAAGAGAAATAAATGAGCTTGCCATTGTTTCTGTACTGGGAATAGACAAGAGTAAAGGCGGGTATCTTGTTTCAGTACAAATTATTAATCCCTCAGAAGTTGCAGCACAAGAAAAGACCACCCGTGCACCGGTTACCACTTATGGGATTGAAGGGAAAACCATATTTGAAGCTCTGCGGAAATTAACCCTCAAATCCCCTCGGAAATTGTATTTCGCACATTTGCGTATGGTTGTATTTGGGGAGGATTTAGCCAGGGAAGGTATTGGAAAAACATTGGACTTTCTGTCAAGGGACCATGAATTTCGCACCAATTTTTACATGTTGGTGGCAAAAAACAACAAAGCCGAAAAGGTATTGAATATCTTAACGCCTATGGAAGAAATTCCAGGAAATAAAATGTATGCTGCTTTAGAAACATCGGAGAAAGTGTGGGCGCCCACTCATACCACCCAGTTAGATGAATTGATAAATAATATGGTTGCAGAAGGGAGAAACCCGGTGCTGACAGGAGTCATCTTAAAAGGGAACCCCAAAACAGGGATGGATATTCGAAATGTAGAAAAGGTGGATGTGCCTACTGTTATACAAATCGGATACATTGCAGCTTTTAAGAAAGATAAATTGGCAGGCTGGCTAAATGAAACCGAAAGCAGGGGATATAATTCTGTCATGGGATATGTAAGGAACAGCGTGGTAACCATCCCCTGCGAAAAAGGCGGGAATGCAGCCATAGAAATTCTAAAAACAAGAGCAAAGGTAAAGGGCAAGGTGGAAGACGGAAAGCCGTGGATAGATATAGATTATAACGTGGAAGGCAATGTGGGGGATGTAGAATGCAGCATCGATTTAATCAAGATTGAGACCATTGACAAAATAGAAAAAGTTTTGGAAAAGGAAATAAAAGGATACATCACGGCAGCTGTGAAAAAGGCCCAGAAAGATTTAAAGAGTGATATTTTCGGATTTGGGGAAAAGATTCACAAGGCAGACCCTGAGGCATGGAAAGTATTGAAACAAAACTGGAATGAAGAATTTGTGGATCTGCCGGTCGATATAAAGGTTACCGCAAAAATCAAAGGGTTGGGTACCATTACCGAGTCCTTCCAGGAGAAAGCAAAGGAGTAGATAGATATGAAGGCTGTTTTAGGAATTCTCATGGTAACTGCAGGGATTATCCTGCTGGAAGTCCCTTGCTTGTTGGAAAAAAAGTTAAAAAAAGAATTATGGGTATTTTCTATGTTACTTACTTTTGGGGTAATCATAAGCATTTTAATGGCTTTTGGAGTGCAATTACCTAGTCCAAAGAATATGATTACGGTTATTTACAAACCTCTGGGGGATATTATCTTCGGTATTTTGCAATAGAAGAAAGGATGGTGTAGAAAAATGCCGGACAATTGGAAAATAAGCAGTGGACAGTTTGGAATATTGGTTGCTTTATATGCCATTGGTACTACGATATTGATTACTATTGCAGATTTAGCTTCAGAAGTGAAGCAGGATGCATGGATATCGGTAATTACAGGAATAGGTATCAGCATGCCTCTAATAGGACTGTATAATGCGATAGGAGACCTCTACCCCAATATGAGTTTTGTGAAAGCCATTGAGGCTGCACTGGGAAAGTGGTTGGGAAAAGCTGTTTCCATTTTGTTTATTTTCTTCTGTTTTACTGGTGCTGTAGCTCTGGTGTGGATTGTAGGAAATTTCATTGTAACCCAAATGATGCCTGAAACACCGGTGTTGTATATCAACATCCTTTTTATGGCTTTAGTCGTTATGGGAGTCCGTCTCGGATTGGAAACTGTTGTGCGGTCGGCGGAGGTCTTATTTCCCTGGGTAATTGTTTTTTTTATTTTTCTTATTCTTTCCAGCACGTCTAACTTAAAAGCCGAAAATATACAACCTGTGTTTGAAAGCGGGATAAAACCTATCCTGCGGTCAGCATTATTCTTTGCAAGTATCTTTTCCCTACCGTTAGTTGTTTTACTAATGGTCTTTCCTGCCAGCCTAAATAAGTTAAAGGAGGGAAAAAAAGCTTTTTACACAGGGACACTCATTGCTGGAATTATAATGGTAATTATAGCTGTTTTTAGTATACTCATTCTCGGAAGCGATTTTACAGCAAGAAATATGTATCCGACTTATGTATTGGCAAAAAAAATCAGTGTAGGAAAGATTATAGAGCGGGTTGAAGCTGTAATAGCAGGTTTATGGATAATTACCATATTTTTTAAAGCAACGCTCTATTTTTATGCAGCAGTTTTAGGGTTTGCCCAAACCTTAAATTTACGCGATTACAGGTCTCTTACACTGCCATTAGGGATGATCGTAGTATCCCTTTCTCTGGTATTTTTTCCTAATGCCACTGACTTTATTGTGTGGGATACCAAAACCTGGCCATCTTTTGCAATAGTATATGGATTCTTTCTTCCACTGCTCATATTCATCGTAGGAAAGATTCGCAACAAAAAGGAAAAAACAACTGCCGGCCATGGAAAAGCCGATGCTTAATTCTAAACCATAATAATCCTGCAAAACCAGCCTTTCAATATTGTGCGATTGGTTTTGTTTTTTTATTGCCATTTTTACCGTCTTATTTTACAATAATAATGATACCATTGCCTACAGTTTATCAATCAACGAACCAGTGCAATGAATGAACATTGATGATTGAAATGAGTGAAATGATTGTTAGGATATGTAACTCCGTATAAAGATGAATTGAAAATCCGTGAATATAACCTTTTCCGAGCATATTATTGCGGACTGTGTAAAACTTTGGGAAAAGAATTTAACCAGGCTGTAAGGATGGGGTTAAACTATGATTTTACCTTTCTTGCTTTACTGCTGTCATCCATAGATGAACACAAAGACCAAATAAAAGCAGAGGGATGTATTGCAAACCCCATTAAGAAAAAGCCTACAATATTATGTAATCCATATATTCAATATAGTGCCTATATGAGTATCATATTGGTATATTTTAAATTGTTGGATGATTGGCAAGACGATAAGTCATTTCCTGCGCTGTTTGCACTGCTGGCATATGTCATGCCTGTACGAAAGGCAAAGAAAGCGTATCTCCAAAAATACCATAACATTCGGCAAAATTTAAAGCAGTTGTCCGAGTTGGAAAGAAAAAATTGTGAGATAATAGATGAGAGTGCAGATACGTTTGCAAAACTCATGCAGGAAATTTTTATGCCGCCATTTTTAAAAGATGAAAAGGTGCAGCGGATTCTTGGATGGTTAGGATACAATTTGGGACGTTGGATATATATCTTGGATGCTTTTCATGACATTGAAAAAGATATTAAGCAAAATCATTATAACCCTATACTGCTGCAATACCAATATAACGTCAAAGAAGATGTGCAATTATTTATAAAAAGGGTAAAAGAACCTTTGGTAATGTCTTTAACGTTTACATTGGACAATATCGCAAAAAGTTTTGAACTTCTGGATATCAAATACAACAAAAGTATACTTCAAAATATTATCTATATGGGTCTAAGGTATAGAATGGAACAAATAATGGAAAAAGGGGCTGTTCAGAAAAATGAAAAATCCTTATGAAGTGTTGGGTATTAGAGAGGGAGCAAGTGAAGAAGAAATAAAAAGGGCTTATCGAGAATTGGCACGAAAATATCACCCCGACCAGTATGCAAATCATCCCCTTTCTGACTTAGCACAAGATAAAATGAAAGAGATTAATGAAGCGTATGATTATTTGATGAAAAATAAAGGGAACACACATCAATTTAACCAAAATTATAATCAGAGAAATAATAAATACCATAATGGCTCAAACATGTATATGCAAATTCGGCATATGATTGAAGTGGGCAATGTAGCAGAAGCTGACCGAATGCTGGAAAGCATCTCAGACCATGATGCAGAATGGTATTTTTTAAAAGGGGCTGTATTTGTACGAAGAGGTTGGTATGACCAGGCTTATCAGTATTTTCAACGCGCAGTACACATGAATCCGAATAATCCCGAATATCGCGCAGCATTAAATAATATGGCTTTTAGAAATACAACTTACAGAAATGTTGGCGGTGGTATGGGTTATGGCGGGGGAATGTCCACTTGCGACTGCTGTACTTCCATGATTTGTGCCGACTGCTGTTGTGAATGTCTGGGTGGAGACTTGATTAGCTGCTGCTAAAGGAATGCAGAATATTAACTATAAACTAGAAAGTTTTACATTCTGCATTGTGCATTCTGAATGTTGCATTACAAGGACGGGACGGTGAAATAGATGACGAACTTGAAGAGCAACAGCATTGGTAAAAAAGTAGCTCTTGGCGGTTTTGTTACTGCTCTGGCTGTAATTTGTTTATATATGGCCAGCATATTACCTACCAACCGACTATCTTTTTATGCGCTAAGTTCAATGTTTGTGCTGGCGATGGTCATTGAATTTGGGGCTACTTCTGCCGCCATTACATACTTGTCTACTACGCTGCTGGCACTTTTTATTATTCCGGATAAATTAATGATTATTCCTTACTTTTTGTTTTTTGGATATTATGGCATTGTGAAATATTTCATTGAAAAATTAAACAATATTGTGCTGGAGTGGGTAATTAAAATCCTTGTATTTAATGCATCAATGTATGTAGTTTACCTCATAGCCATCAACATATTGTTTGAAAATATTGATACCCGTTTCCCTATATGGATAACCGTACTATTAGGACAAATCGCTTTTATTGTATATGACTATGGCTATAGTATCGCAACCGGTTATTATAAGAATAGGTTAAGAAAATTGTTGAAGTTGAAATAATATAGGTATTAGCGATATAAAAAGAAAAATCCGTATAAGACCCCTCCCAACAACCTAACATCAAAAAAAGGATTTGAATAATGGATTAGTTCACAATTTTGATTTAGTAATAAAATTTGCTTGTGCGATTACTATGAACTGTGAATGGTGAACAAACGTATAAATGAATATGCCGGATGTATGAAATCTAATAGAGACATGTATACATACTTTTACTAAGACTGTAGAATATAAATTTACCGACTGTGAAGCAGAGATGAAATGCGGCATAAAATTTCAAGATAATCCACTTTATCAAATATGCCGGTCTTTATTTTTATGCCCAAAATTAAAACGGTAATTTTAAATTTATTGGAGGTAATGGAAGTCTGAAAACAAACCCGCGGGAGTCACAAACTAAAAAAGAGCATGACAAATAAACCATCCAAAGGAAGGTTTTTGAAAAATAAATAGTATGAACTT
>JASGMB010000145.1 GCA_030156665.1 Clostridiales bacterium | reverse complement strand
CAATTATTCCTCCGAATAAAGTTATGTTTATCCCTAAAAGCATTATCTTAAAACCTGAAGCCCCCTTCTTTAAGCCATGAACAATAAAACCTACAATCAAACCTAATACAACTAAAAATATCGTTGTCAATGGAACATATTTCATTTCTCAAAAACTCCTTCCTATAATTTAATTTATAATATACTACTAGCGGGTATGAATTACTACCATAATTGCACTGAATTATTATGATATATCTTAAAAAACTTAGTCTTATATAGATTTGAACTATAAACCTTTTTTCTATTGCTCATTTAAAAGTCCTTTCAATATTGCTTCCCGTTCTCTTAAATCTGCCAGTGCCTGCCCATCAAAAAGTTCTAATTTGTTTTCATAGGGGGTATACTGAGCCCACTGCTCACAAGTGAGCCTCTGCGGTTCTTTAAGAGGTATTAGTTCTTCCTTATCTTGTGGCGGCATAAAATATTCAAGCGCATTCTCTACCCATTTTATAAAGTCCCGCTCTTCTGGAATTTTACCGCCATTTTCTGCTATTTGCTGATTTACAGTGTCTTCTGATATTCTTCTAATATCTTCTTTACCATCAAAAACTCTCATTACTGCATCCTTAGGTAATTCAATGGTTTTTAACACTTGCTTTACAGTAGAACCCATTCCCTTTAATTTCTTCACAATTTGCAGTGCACAAGACATTTCTGCTATTAACTCACCTTTTTTCCGACCCTCTTCCTGTATATCATCAATAATAACCCCCATATATCCTTAACCCTTTCCCTTTCTATATTTTGTATATATCACTATTCATGTATATTTTCCCATCTCTTAACTCAATAACTCTAAGTCCATATTTTTCGGAACAATCAGAATCAATTTTTTGTCTTTTAAGTCATGGTATAAGTTTTCCAATATAATCCCTCTTTTTCAGATTGTACATAATAATTTTAATACAAATTTTTATTTTTCGCAGCCCCAATAAAGTCTATAAAATCAGTGCCAAAAAATGCGCTTAAACTCCCCCTACCAAAAAAGTAACCCCGCAGCAAAACAGGAGTTATCCTGCATTTGCTGCGAGGTTTTGGCATCGGGTTTATTATTTGTTTGGGAGTGTAGATTATTATTTTTATATAGCATAAGGTGTATTATGAAATCCTTTTATAAATTCTACAATTTTCTTTTCATCTATTGGCCTTTCAATATAATATCCTTGAATTTTGTCGCAACCATATTCCAATAATTTATCAAACTGTTCCTTATATTCAACACCTTCTGCAATTACTTTATATCCCAGTCCATGTACAGTATATATAATTGACGATATCAGTTTCTGTATTTTTTCATCTTGATGGATAGAATCAATAAAAATTTTATCTATTTTTACTTCCGTTATCGGTGAAAAAACAAGGCTTTTTATGGACGAATACCCTTCGCCAAAATCGTCTAATGCTATATCAACTCCTAAATTGATAAGTTCTGTTAAATCCTTGAATCTTTGTTCATCTAACTTTAATATTTGAGTTTCGGTTATCTCTAATTTTATTTGACGAAAGTCTATATCTTCCTCATGTATAGTTTCCTTTATTTTTTTCAAAAAATCCTTTTCTGCCACTTGTTGTGGAGATATATTGATGGCTATCTTTAAGTTTAATCCTTCCTTGTTCCATTCTTTTATTTGTCTTAAAACTTTTTTTATAAGCCAATATCCCAGTTTCCTTATAAGCCCCATTTCTTCTGCTATGGGAATAAACTCGGCAGGTGAGATTTCTCCTAATTCTTGATTCTTCCATCTCATTAAGGCTTCTGCTTCATCAATCTTTTTTTCCACTACATTGTAAATAGGCTGATATATTAAATATAACCCTTCATAATTTCTTTCTATGGATTTTGTTAATTCTTTTGTTAACAAAGTCTTTCTCTTTATTTTTTCTTCTATAGAATTTGTAAAATGTTTATAGTTTCCTTTTCCTTCAGTCTTCCCTTGGTACATGGCAATATATGCTTTTTTTATAATATCATCTATTTTGTCATTTGAATTAGGAGTATATACCCCTATGCTGGCGGTAGACAGTATCTCATAATCTTCTTCTTTAAATACTTTATTAGATTCATTCAATATGAATTGAATTTTTTTATCAATTAACTCCTTCTCATTTTTATGAAGAAGTATAACATATTCACCGTCGTTATATTTAAATACTATTCCCTCTTCCCCAACAATTTGGGACAATCTATTGCCAAACATGGATAAGAATTTATCTCCTATAGAATGACCAAAGGTATCGTTGATATATCTAATGTTATCAATATCTAAAAACACCACTACATACTCCTCTATATTTTCAATAAATGGACTTTTGACTCCTTCTTGAACACTTTTTATATCCATAAACCTCTATTTTTTCACCTCTTGTATTTGTATAAAGTGATAAAAGAGCAGTAAAATCATTTATACTGCCTATCATTTTTGAATTAAACTTTAAACATGCTGACAACCTCAATTAATCCTTCTGCTACAGCACTTAAATTTTGGGCTGTGGATGCCACTTCCTGGGAAGATGCAGTGAGTTCTTCTGAGGATACGGCTATTTCCTCCGTTGCTGCTGAGTTTTCTTCTGCTATAGCACTTGCACTTTCTACTTTTTGTATTACGATATCCTTTTTATCTACAATCCCTTGCATAGACTTATATGTTTCTTCCATGTAAGGAGCGATTTTTTCTACAGATGCCAATATGTCCTCAAAGGATTTTAATGTTTTGCTCAAAATATCTACTTGTGTATTTACAAGACTTTTAACATCATTTGATGTACGGATGACTTCATCTGTATCTTTTGCAGTAGATAATACCAAATGTGTAATTTTTTCAGTAGACTGTCTTGATTCTTCTGCCAGTTTTCTCACTTCTTCGGCTACTACTGCAAATCCCCTGCCGTGTTCTCCAGCCCTTGCTGCCTCGATGGCTGCATTCAGTGCAAGAAGGTTGGTTTGTTCTGATATGGCTGATATGATTTCTGTTATACCGCCTATTTCCTTTACAGAATCTGTAAGCGTTTCTACTTTTTTAACTACTATTTCAAAGGCTTTTCTTATATCTTCTATAGATTTTTCCAGTTTGTCTATTTCTTTTTTGCCTATATCGGCTTTGGATGCAGTGTTTTTAGTTTCATCTGATACGTTTTTCAAAGTTTCATATGCATATTCAATGCTACTATGCAACAATATATTTAAAATGTTACATAAATAATATTAAAAACATCCTGATTTTAAAGATTTTCAAATATATCAGATTAGTTTTTTACTTTATTTTAATCAAATTATAATGTAACATTTTATATGATATATTATGAATCATTACATAATAGAAAGGATGATACTTATGACTGTTGAACCAATTAGAGACAAAACAAAAATTAAACATATGTATCAATTTTTAAATGGTAAAGATTCTAAATATGGACTATTATTCAAATTTGGTCTTAATACTGGTTTAAGAATTAGTGATATTATATCCTTAAAAGTAAAAGATATTTTCAATAATGATGGAGAATTTCGAGACTACTTAGTTCTGAAAGAAAAGAAAACTGGGAAAGAGAAAAAAATCAAATTGAATGATGCCCTCCGTAAAACAATTAAAACATATATAGAAAGCAAAAATCTTTTTTATGAAGATTATATTTTCCCAAGCCATAAAGGTGGTCATATTGGCCGAATCCAAGCCTATCGTGCTCTAAAGGAAGCAGCAACCGTAATAGGAGTTGAAAATTTTGGTACCCATAGTTTGCGTAAAACATGGGGTTATTGGACTTATAAAGTATCCCGATATAATATTGGTCTTATAATGGATACTTTTAATCACAGTTCACCAAAAATAACACTTCGCTATATTGGAGTAAATCAAGACCAAAAAGACGAACTGTATTCTCTTGTGCAATTTTAATTTAGAGTGAGTTAAAAACACTTCCTGTTTCTAAACAGGAAGTGTTTTTAGTAAGTTTCCATAATATATGTAGAAAATATGAGAAATTTGAAAATTTATAGAAGAAAAAACTGAAAACTGTTGAATATCTAAAACACATATATTATTATTATCATATAGAAAGTAACATTTTAAATATATTGTTGCATCATACATTTAAAATTTACCATTTTTCCTTATCCCTATCTCCTATTTTTCCACTTGCTTTAATTCCTTATCCCTAATATCACATCCTTCCCCAGAAAAACTAAAAGTCATACAGCAATTCAGGAATTCTCCTGGATTTACAGTATGACTTTTAGCATGAGTTTATTATTTTTTTATATGGTTTTTTTAGATTTATACAACAAGGCTTAAACAATCATTATCTCGTTTTACATACCTGATTCTCATTTACCGACTAATAACTGTTATATTAATCAAGCAGCATTATCTAATCCTAATTCCTTTTATCCTGTTTCCTTAGGAGTATCCAAAAATTATGTTACAGGTATTTTTGATAATTTATGATGAAAATCTTCTTTATACTATTTCTTTGTCACATAAATTATGCTATTATTTAAGTATCGTATCTTCGAGAGAGCACATATGGCCTGAAGAAAGCACTGGCAAATACTGGTGCTTCTTTTTGCATCTGAAATAAATCCTTTTCCCCCTTTACGCTAAAATTTCACAACCGTATTTAAAAATTCCTGTACGAACATAAAATTCCCATAACGTACTTAAAATTACCGCAACGTAAATAAAATTCCCTCAATAAACCTAAACTGATATACATTTTAACAATAACTTTATATTTCATAGAAAAACTCTTTTTTATTGCTCATTTAAAAGTTCCTTCAATATTGTTTTAGATTCCTTCGGAAGAATTTTAATAAAGTGTTCCAGCCCGATGTTGTATACAAGGGCAATTATCATATTTTCCCGTTCTCTTAAATCTGCCAGTGCCTGCCCATCAAAAAGTTCTAATTTGTTTTCATAGGGAGTATACTGAGCCCACTGCTCACAAGTAAGCCTCTGTGGTTTTTTAAGAGGTATTAGTTCTTCCTTATCTAGTGGAGGCGTAAAATATTCAAGCACATTCTCTACCCATTTTATAAAGTCCCGCTCTTCTGGAATTTTACCGCCATTTTCTGCTATTTGTTTATTTACAGTATCCTCTGCTATTTTCCTAATATCTTCTTTGCCGTCAAAAACCCTTGTTACTGCATTCTCAGGTAATTCAATGGTTTGTAGCACTTGCTTTACAGTAAAACCCATTTCCTTTAATTTCTTTACAATTTGCAGTGTACAAAACATTTCTCCTGTTAACTGACCTATTTTTCTTCCTTCTTCATATATATCAATTCCCATATGCCTTTTCCCTCCCTGAAGTTCACAAGCCCGCAATATTTAAAAATGCAGCATTAAATATAACTGTACTTATTTCATGGATAACCCTTTGTCTATAGCCTCCTGAATTATCTTGTGGCAGCACTTTCCTAATGGGTTATTCTTTTGGCATTGGCTGTTTCTCATCGCCCCTGTAATTTCTATAATATCTTTAATTGTTTTTGCACCATGTTTTATTACGGCATCTATTACTTGTTCCTCTGTAACCTTGCTGCAGTAACAGGCGTATTTAGGATTGGCATCTTTTTTAAACCATATGGGTACTTTTACTTGCTGCTTATCAAACTTAACGCCTGATTCTGGATTATAATAGACAATATCACATTCTTCATTCATGCATATATAATAATCCATATTTCCGACCATTTCTTCCAGTGTATCATCTACCAAATGCTTTACTGTAATATTTTTTACTTTTACTCCTGATGTTTTACACACAGGACATATATTGTCATCCTCTATTTTACAGAGCCAAAATCATGAGGAAATGAACTTTCTCATAAATATAGACTCCTATCGTTACAGATATGATGTCTGCCATAGTTCTTATGATTAAATCAGCAATATCTGATTCGAACACCAAAGTAATGAAAAAATTGAAAAGAAAAAGGTTAATTCCAAAGACTATAATGCCAAAAAATAATGATTTCACTATGGGAGATTCTATCTTAATGCCTTGTCCGAGAAATAAATATAAAACCCCTATCCAGATACCTGATGCAACTGCCCATGTCATTGTTCCTAACGGATTGGTAGTAAAAGAGGAATAAATATGAACTATACTATAACAAAATACTCTCAGTACCAGGAAGCATACAGGTATTGCCATTAACGGTACAATGTTAGGATTAATGTATACTTTCCCTGACAATTGGGAATCTACAGCAACGAATTTTCCTAACAGCAATCCTAAAAATACAAGTGATATTCCATCCACTATTGGATAAGCAAAAAGTTCGGTCAGTGATGTGCTTGAAACGTGAGGTAAAGGCTCAAATAAGTATATTCCCCACATCATGCAGAATAAAAAACCGAACATTAAACCTTTTTTAATCTTTGTTCCTGGTAGACGACCCTGTATTATGACGAATACTACCGCTAATAAAAAATAGGTTATTAGTGCATAAATCGTAAAAGAGGGGATTAATAATCCTGCTTTGACGATTGCACTCGGAGGAAAAGGATTGTGCTACTAAAAATAGCGTCAACCATCTTTTCTTGTTAATTTCAAAAAGCATTGATTTCATAGAGTTTGACCTCCAGTTTAAATTTTAAATCTATTACGAGGTAATAGCATCTTTTTCACCAGGTCCACCTTGAAATTATATCATCAGGTTTGAAGCATTTTCCATCCACTGCCTATAAAATAGATTGAAAATGCTATAATAAATATGCCTAACAACAAAATAATCCAGCGATATACAGTATCACTTATCAGTTTCTTGCCTCTGGAAAATGCCGTGGAAATTGCTGAATACCACACAAAGTCCGATAAAATATGTCCTATAAAAAAGAACAAAACACCAATTAACCCTGAAGTATAAGACTGGCGAATTGATTCCATCCCTGTTGACGCCCACCAGAGAATGAAGTAAGGATTAGTAGCGCTTACAAGTGCTCCTGCCAATACAAGATTTCTCTTGCCTGCGCTATTCCCTGCTCCTTGATTCTCCAAAGAAACTGACTTATTTATACCAGACTTTATCATTCCATACCCCATCCATGCAAGAAAAGCACCGCCAAATAACCGATAAATCCTGCAACTGTCGGATTAGAGAAGAAATCTTTAAGTCCGAACGTCATAATGATGATTAATATAAGTTCCAGGATTCCATGCCCTAATACTGTCAAAGGGCCTGCTGTCCACCCTTTTTTAAGACTGCCGTCAATCGTGACCCCCAACATA